>CAIOOC010000842.1 GCA_903859795.1 uncultured Bacteroidia bacterium | reverse complement strand
TGTTCTTAAAATAAATACTAATTTAATTTTATATATAAATTAATTACCCTTCCAGATGAAAATTAGCGGAAATAAAAGATTAAATGCCAATCAGTTTAATCTTTGTAAAGGACAATTTGTCCATGTCAGATTATTCAAAGCTTCATTTTACTTTTTGATGGCAGCAGTTGCTCTTTGGGGCTTTTATAGCTGCAAAAAGTCCGAACAAACTGTGGAACTTACTTTTACCAGCTGGCGAATTGATGATGTTGCGCAGATGAACCGGATCAATGCCCTCTTCACCTCGACACATCCAAACATTACCGTTAAATTCAGCGCGATGGATCCTACTGTTTATGATGCTATTACAAATAACAGTCTGGTTAATGGGACAGGCTCTGACATAATTTTCCTGTGGTCATACGATAAAGGTCGGGCTTTATTTGATGCAGGTTACCTTACTGATTTGACAAAAGTTATTCCCAATCTGACATCCTTTGCTACAGTGCCGTTAAAAGCCTGGAGTACTGAAAGCGGTGTAACTTATGGCGTTCCGTCTGTTGGGGTCACCCACGGCATTTATTACAATAAATCGATCTTTAACAAATACCAGATTCAGGAACCTGCAACCTGGGATGAATTTATTGCCGATTGTGAAAAACTTCTCCTCGCGGGTGAAACTGTAATTTCACAGGGAGCTGCAGACAATAGTTGGATATTAAACCGCGTTATTTTCTGCGGACTGGGGGCAAATTTTTATGGAGGAGAATCTGCTCGTCAGGGATTAATGAATGGAACAATGAAGCTCACAGATGCAAATTTTCTGGATGCATTCAGAGCGGTCAATTCCCTTGTAAAATACATGCCATCAAACTATAAAACACTGGGATACGAGGCCTCAAAAGTTCTGTTTGCAACGGGAAAGGCAGCCATGTTTATAGGTGGCTCATGGGAAATAAGCGTTCTCCAGAACCTTGGTGCGAGTAGTTCTACAATTGGCTGGTTTGCACCCCCTGTTAAAAATGCAGGGGATAAACTTCAGTATTGTTTTCAGGTTGATGCAGGGATAGGTGTCAATAAGAATTCCAAACATTCTGCCGCTGCAACAGAATATATTAAATGGGTATCAGGTTCTGCGTATGCACATGCTATTATGACAGAGCTTCCTGGTTTCTTCTCCTACACGCCTGGAGCTTCGACCTTAGAAAATCCATTAGCTCAAAAAATGTTTAACACCGCATCAACAGCAACCCTTACAATCCGCCTGATGGATGAAAAATTCAATTCAAAATCTCCAACCGGCGATGCATTGATGAATGATGCACTTCAGGGAATGTTGCTCGGTATCTATACACCGGAGAGTGCTGCAGCATATGTACAGGAGAGGCTGTAATAGAACTACTCTCATTTAAGCGTTTTTAGAAGCTATGAGTATAAATCCGATACGGCGGTGGCTGCTATTCAGAATGTAAAATTATTCCAAAATTAGTAACACGATTATCGGAAAATTTTAGTAGTCATCTGGCACAAATATCGCAGTTCTATATTCTTCTGATAATTTTATCGAATTCATTATGAAAAATCTTTTGTTTTCTGAACCAAAAACGTCAGTATCTCTTTTTTGTATGGTTACTTTACTTGTCATGCTTCAGAGTTGTGGGTATTATTATAAAGTCACAACTGTAAATTAAGTTAACAATGAGGAAATAGAGAATTACAATTAATGATTATTCGCTATTATACCAGTATGACAGATTTTGGCAATCCACGAATTAGTTTTGCATCAAAATAATTTGATGCCATGAATATACTGGATTTTTTCGAGAAATTTAAAGATGAAAAAGCATGTAAAGAATACCTGCGAGATTTAAGGATGAAAGAAGGAGTTGTCTGTAAGCATTATGGAAGTAGGAAGCACTACTGGCTTGTCTCTAAATGGCAGATCCAGGGCTCATCTTGTTCCTTTAGGACTACTTTAAAAAGTGGAACGGTAATGGAAAACTCTAATCTTTCAATTCGTAAATGGTTCTTGATCATGCTATTTATGACTTCAACTGAAAAGGGTATGTCAGCTTGTGAGATAAAACGGCAGAATGATTACAGCAAAGATCTGGCCCAAAGCTTAGCATCTTTTTTAAGAAGATAATCATTAATTCCCTTTGTTTTTCGATGATTCAGACTAGCAAGATAAAATTCCGTCGTGCAGGTATTTGCATGGCCCATTTGATCTCCACTATCGTTTATTGATATACCAGCTTCATTTGAGCTGTTTGTAAAACAAAGTGTGGTGAAGAATCTTTTTATGTTAATGTCTTTTCCCCAGACTAAAATGGTTTGTTGTTTAAATATTTTGTATTTTAGCGGTAATCTCCAAGTGCGGGTCAAACTACGACATTGACTTTAATAGTTTAGTAACCAACTATGTTGCATGAACCATGAAAAATCTCTACCTAATTGATTCCTTTTCATCATTTTTCAGGAATGTCATAACAAGCAGCCTTTTGGTCGGGTCACTAACATTCCCTGCCAGGGGAATACCGGAAACCGGCAAACAGGCGGGCAGACCCTTTATCCGGAATTATACCATCAAGGAATACCGTGCCCAGCAGCAGAACTGGGCTATTGCAAAGGACCCGCAGGGAATGATGATCTTTGCGAATACCGGGGGAATGCTGTTTTTCGACAGTCATACCTGGGAACTGATAAAACAGCCATTCGCGAGGGCTATGGAAGCGGACAGTACAGGAAGGATTTACATTGGAATGGAAAATAACCTGGGTTATCTTGAGGCCGACCAAAGCGGAAGCTACAAGTTTCATTCCCTGAAACCACTGCTTCCTGAAAAATGCAAGGATATAACACCGATCTATTCCATGGGTATCCTGCACAATAAGATTATTTTCCAGACATTCGAACACCTGTTCATCTACAGTGATGGGCAATTCAAAGTCATTCCATCCGATAGCGGGTTTCAAAGGGCCTTTAAAGTAAGGGACCAATTATATGTCCGCGAAAACAATAAGGGTCTTTTTTATCTTGACCACGACAGTTTAAGATGGGTGGAAGGGAGTGAAAAGTTTGCCAATGAACGAATCTACAACATGCTTCCCTACGGCAAAGATGAAATACTGATCATCACAAGGAGAAAAGGTGCGGTCATCTACTCACCGGGTACCCAAACCAAATACTATACTCCGGATGGATTCGCTGCATTAAACAGGTTCCTGTCTGATAACTGGCCTTATTGCAGTGTTAAACTTCCCGACGGCAATTATGCTGTTGGTACCGTTACAGCAGGAATTGTTGTTTTTTCAGCAGATGGCTCGATCAGAAACTTTTACAACAAGAAAACGGGTCTTAACGATAATACCGTTTACAATCTATTTTGCGATGAAAACAAGAACCTTTGGGCTGCCCTGGACAATGGCATCAGCCGGATTGAATATGAACTTCCTTTTGTCTATTATACCGAACAGGAAGGATTGATGGGAACTGTCCTGTTTGTGAAAAACCTCAATCGACAGTTGTACATCGGAACCGGTCAATACCTTCACCTGATGAAACCGGACGGTTCTTTTGAAATTGTACCAGGAATCGATGGACAGAGCTTTGATATGGTTGAAGCCAACCACATCCTTTTACTGGCTCATAATCCCGGAATATATGAAGTCAAGGGGAACCGGGCCACTTTACTTCCGAAATCAGCCAGCATTACGGCCACCACCTTTATAACATTGAAAAAACATCCTGACTGCCTTTTGGTCGGAGTTCAGAACGGGTTCTGTCTACTCCGGTACAATGGTAGATCATGGGAGTTGAAAAACCTTGTGAAAGGATTTAACTTTCCCGTATACACGGCTATGGAGGACCGCTCAGGTAATTTCTGGTCTTCCTCATTAAGTACCCTTTATAAAATCAGGTTTAACGAAGCGATGGACAGTGTGGTGTCATGGCAGGAATACGGAAAAGGAAAGGGATTGCCCAATGAGAACGGATTCCCGTATAGACTGAATTCCGGAGAAGTAGTCGTCAGTACGGAAGAAGGACTATTCAGGTCTATTCAACAAACAGATAGTTTTGAAAGGCATCCTGATTTTCCGATGATTAGAGGGAAAATGAGTTGCTTTATACAACAACCTAACGGAGATATCTGGTTTGAGGAGTCGACAGATAATTTTACCTACTCCAAAGGAGTGCTTAGCTATATAAGTGGAAAATATAAGGCTTTTACAACACCTTTTTTAAAATTCAACGATGCCAGCTGTAATGAAAGTCCACCTAACATCTGTATCTTACCTGGCGGAACGGTATTTTTCGGAACCAGCATGGGGTTATTGAAATATTTGCCCCAAATGGAGCAGACTTCAAACCATTCTTTTGTCACCCGGATACGTAAGGTAATTGCAAAAGACTCTCTGGTTTACGGAGGAAACATTCTGAATCCGGGTTCTGTTATGAAAGGGGGTGGAAGTGAAATTCCCTGGTCATTGAATGGCGTGGTGTTTCACTATGCCACTACCTTTTATGAAGATGCAGAAAAGAACCTTTATAGTTACCGGTTAAAAGGGATGGACACCACCTGGTCCAACTGGGTCAATGACCATAAAAAGGAATACACCAACCTTAGTCAGGGAGATTACACTTTTGAAGTGAAATCAAGAAACCAGTACCTCGAAGAGGGAACTGCAGCAACATATTCATTCACAATTCTTGCCCCCTGGTACCGGAGCTGGTGGGCTTACATTTCTTATCTTCTTTTTGGAGCACTGGCTATCCAGAGCCTTTTGTATTTCCGTACCCGGAATCTGAAATTAAGAAGTTTGGCTCTTGAAAAAATAGTTCTGGAGCGGACCAACGAGATCAGCGAACAAAAGGACAACGTAGAGAAACTGAGCAAAATCGGAAGGGACATAACCTCTTCTCTCTCTATTGAAAATATCACTAAAACGGTGTATGAAAATGTCAATACCCTGATGGATGCTTCGGTTTTCACAATTGGTCTTTATAATCCGGAACAAAACTGCCTGGAATTTCCTGCTGCAATTGAAAAAGGGGTTCTGCTGAAATCTTTCTCCATTCAGTTGTCGGAAGATAACCGGCTTGCAGTATGGTGCTACAAACACAGACAGGAGGTGATTATTAACGATTACCTCCTGGACAATGAGAAATATGTAGACTTTCTTTCGCAGCCTATTGCAGGGGAAACTCCGGAGGCAATCCTTTACCTGCCATTATGGAACAAGGACAAGGTAATAGGGGTAATCAGCGCACAGAGTTTCAGGAAAAATGCGTACACGTACTACCATATCAACATCCTGCGGAACCTGGCCACCTACAGCGCCATTGCCCTGGAAAACGCCGATGCATACCGACACCTGGCTCAACTCCTTGAAGACCTGAAAACCGCTCAGGACAGGCTTGTCATTCAATCAAAACTGGCAGCTCTGGGCGAACTGACTGCCGGTATTGCCCATGAAATCCAGAATCCGCTTAACTTCGTCAACAACTTTGCAGAGATCAGCAGTGAACTTATGGATGAAATGAAGTCGGAACTTGAAAAGAAAAACTATAGAGAAGCTGAATCATTCCTAAAAGACATTAAACAAAACCTCGATAAAATAGCATACCATGGCAAGCGTGCAGATTCTATTGTGAAAGGGATGCTGCTACATTCAAGTAGCACAAGCGGATTAAAGCAGCCAACCGATATCAACAATCTTTGTGACGAATTTTTACGCCTGGCTTATCATGGAATAAGAGCCAAAGATAAATCATTCAACGCAACAATTAAGACAGATTTCGACAACAACCTTGGTCAGTTGGATGTAATTACAGAGGACCTTGGCAGGGTGGTCTTGAATTTAATCAGCAATGCATTTTATGCAATCACCGAAAAGAAAAAGCTCAGCCAGAATGGGTATGAACCGACAATATGGGTCAGCACAAAAAAATTGAAAGACAGCATTGAAATCTGCGTTAGGGACAACGGAACCGGAATTCCGCAAACCATTCTCGACAAGATTTTCCAACCTTTCTTCACAACCAAGCCTACAGGACAGGGCACAGGATTGGGATTATCGCTGAGCTATGAAATTATCACAAAGGGGCATGGCGGAGAATTGAAGGTAGAATCAAGAGTAGGTATTGAGACTAAGTTTACTGTGCATTTACCCGTCGCATTATGAGGAAATCAAAACGATAATTGATCCGTAAACCTTCGATGTGTAGTGTAAATTAGTTTGGTATTTTTTTCATTAAATAAACACAAACCTGGCAACAAACAAAAAACACCTACACGTTTGAATGTGTAAGTGTTTGATATTTAAGTTGTCCTGTCAGGTTTCGAACCTGAACTCTTCTGATCCAGAATCAGACGTGTTGCCAATTACACCACAGGACAATATTCGGAATAAACTGTAAAGAAATGTCGTATTGGTAGCCTTTACAGGGTGTATTATTCACCTAAACTGTTATGTTGACCCGCCAAGGCTCGAACTTGGACTCTTCTGAACCAAAATCAGACGTGTTGCCAATTACACCACGGGTCAATCAAAAATGTCTTATTATTTAAGACGGCTGCAAAAGTACAAAGTTTTTTTTGGTTGCAAACTGATCGGAGGTAAAAAATAGAAAAAACGTTTTTTTTGTTCATTTCATTAGAAATCTGATCATTTCACTCGGGCAAAAGTTAATTTATGATAATGTTAGTGCTACATATGGATGAGTGGACAAAGATTATTAATATCTTCGCACAAAATTTGAGATCAGGTTTTTTCAGAATGAGAGAACAGAACCTATAAATATGATTTATACAAGGTGATATGAATACAAAAGGGTACAAGTATTATAATAAAATTGTGGGTTGGTTGGTATTTCTGGTTGCAGCAATAGTTTACCTAAGTACCATTGAACCAACGGCCAGCTTCTGGGATTGTCCGGAGTTTATTACGACAGCTTTTAGTATTCAGGTAGGGCATCCCCCCGGTGCTCCGCTCTTTATGATTATGGGACGCATCTTTACAATGTTTGCCGGGAGTACCGCTCAGGTGCCCACGATGGTAAATATCCTATCGGCGCTGGCGAGTGCCTTTACAATCCTATTCCTGTTCTGGACAATCACCCATATGGCCCGAAAATTGGTAGGAAACAAGGAGACAGAACTTTCCCTACCCGAAATGATTGCCGTGTTGGGTGCCGGAGCAGTTGGAGCGCTGGCTTATACCTTTTCAGATACTTTCTGGTTTTCTGCAGTCGAAGGCGAAGTTTACGGAACCTCATCCCTGTTCACAGCACTCGTTTTTTGGTGTATTCTGAAATGGGAAAACGAGGCAGATGAGAAATATGCAAACCGTTGGATTATTCTTATTTGTTATCTGATAGGGCTTTCAATAGGTGTCCACCTTCTGAATTTATTAGCAATCCCTGCGATTGTACTGGTTTATTATTTCAGAAAATATAAGACCACGCCTAAAGGTGTAACTGTTGCGGTTGCATTGTCAATGGTTCTGGTCGCTATTGTAATGTTTGTATTTATCCCCGGAATTATTGTCCTTGCGCAGTGGTTCGAGCTATTTTTTGTGAATGGATTAGGCGCTCCGTATAACACAGGATCGGTCATTTATGCTATCCTGGTTATCTCAGGGATTGTTTGGGGTTTAAAATATACAAGGGAGAAGAAAAAGGTGCTGGCAAATACCTCTATCCTAGCTCTTGCAGTAATGATTATCGGTTATTCATCATATGCCTTGATTGTTATCCGTTCATCGGCAAATCCTCCTATGGATCAGAATAATCCTGATAATGTATTCTCATTACTTTCATATCTTAACCGTGAACAATACGGAAGTAAACCTGTATTTTATGGTCAATATTATAATGCCCCTTTGGACACTGAGAATCCTTACAGCAAAGGTAGTCCGAATTACATTGAAAGAAATGGGAAATATGAAATATCTGATTATAAGCAGTCTCCAAATTATGACAGCCGGTTTATGACCATATTTCCCCGTATGTTTAGTAACTCTCCGGAACACGTAAAAGAGTACCAAAGTTGGGCAAATATAAAGGGAACTCCAATTCAGGTGACAAACCGCGAAGGAGAACCTCAGAAGATCATGAAACCAACCTTTACCGAGAATCTTACTTTTTTCCTCACATATCAGATTAACTGGATGTACTGGCGTTATTTTATGTGGAATTTCTCCGGTCGGCAGAATGATATTCAGGGTAATGGTGATATTTTGAATGGAAACTGGATCACAGGTTTTAATTTTCTGGATTCTGTCAGACTGGGCGATCAGAATCATTTGCCAACCTCACTTGCAAAGAACAGAGGTAAGAATAAGTATTATATGCTCCCTTTAATCCTGGGTTTACTCGGACTGTTTTTTCAGTTCAATGCGGGGAGTAAGGGCAAGAAAGATTTTTGGGTAGTGATGTCACTTTTTATAATGACCGGTTTGGCTATTTTGGTCTATCTTAACCAGGAACCTCTGCAGCCAAGGGAAAGAGATTATGCTTACGCCGGATCGTTTTACGCATTTGCAATCTGGATTGGATTCGGGGTACTTTCTTTATACCAGTTGTTAAATAAATATTCACCGGCAAAAATCAGTGCCATTGCCGCAACAACGATATCTCTGATCGCTGTTCCATGCCTGATGGCGAATCAGAACTGGGATGACCATGACCGTTCGGGCCGTTTTACTGCCCGTGATTTCGGCCGCGACTACCTTGAGTCCTGTGCCCCTAATGCGATCATCTTTACAAATGGAGATAATGACACTTTCCCGTTGTGGTATGCTCAGATGGTTGAGGGTATCAGACCCGATGTGCGCGTTTGTAATTTAAGTTACTTTCAGACAGACTGGTATGTGGATCAGATGAGACGTAAGGCATATACCTCAGATCCGTTGCCAATTAAATTTGAACATAATCAATATGTCCAGGGAACACGCGATGTTATTTATGTGCTCGATCAGATCAAGCGGCCGGTGAATCTCAAGGAAGCGATGGATTTTGTCCGGTCTGAAGACCAGGGAACCAAATTGCAGCAGGCTGATAACGCCTCGTTCATCCCTACAAGACAATTGGTTTATCCTGTTGATAAGGCAGCTGTATTGGCTAATAACGTGATTGATCCTAAAGATGCGGATAAGATAGTTCCTCAGATGGAGATCAAACTAACAGGGAACTACATCACAAAGGATGAGCTAATGATTTTGGACATGATTGCAAACAACAACTGGAAGCGACCAATCTATTGGGCAATAACTGTTGGGCGCGATAAATACCTGAATTTGCAGGATTATTTTCAGGCCGAGGGGTTTGCATACAGGCTTGTTCCGATAAAGACACCTGCCTCAAGCGGACAAGTGGGCCGTATACGCACTGATGTGATGTACGATAATATCATTAACAAGTTCAAATGGGGTAATATGAACGATCCAAAGGTTTACCTTGATGAAAATAACGTCCGCATGTCAATGAATGTCAGGAATAGTTTTGTCAGGCTGGCTGATGGATTACTCGAACAGGGGAAACGGGATTCGGCAATTGCTGTTCTTGACCGGTGTAATGAATTAGTTCCAAATGATAAAGTCACCTATAACTATTTTAATCTGCTGATGGTGGAGTCTTATTACAGGGCAGCCCATAACCTGGTAAAGAATGCAACTACCGACAGTTTGTCCCTGGAAGTGAATACCTTTCCCAGTGCTGTTAAAAAAGGGAATGAAGTGGTGAAAATCATGGCTAAAAATTGCGAGGAAGAATTGAAGTACTATTTTACGCTTGATCCAAAATTCAGGGCTTCTGTTCAGGATGAATTACAGCGTTCATTTTATATTATGCGAGAATTGAGCAGCATAGCGGGTCATTATGGAGAGAAGGCTCTGAGCGATGATGTTGCCAAACGACTGAATAATCTTGTGTCTGTTTATCAGCCTGAATTGGCTGGTGAGGGATTAAAAAAATAATATATTTGTTAATTCTGGATAGAATTATATACTTTTGACACGGAATGATAAAAAATTATGACTCTAGATCATCTGAGGAATGAGATTTAAACTACAGGTTCACCTTCCGCATTATATTACCAAATGGTTTCCATTAGCCATTTGGAGGATGCCCGACGATTCCAAAACGGTGTATCTTACTTTTGACGATGGCCCTATACCGGAGGTTACCCCCTGGCTTTTAGATTTGTTACGTCAATATAATATTGAAGCCACTTTCTTTGTGGTTGGAGAGAATGTATTCCGTTATCCCGAAATATTTGAGCAGATAGTCGAAGATGGGCATGCTGTAGGAAATCACACCTATCACCATTTGCAGGGATTGAAATCTGATAACCTTACTTACTATAAGGATATTGTTCAGGCTGATCGTTTAATCGGATCTAATCTGTTCCGTCCGCCGCATGGATGGTTGAAGAGAGCTCAATATCGTTATTTATCAGGCCGATATAAAATTGTAATGTGGGATGTAATCTCCTGCGATTATAACCAGAATATTACAAAGGAGGAAGTATTGCAGAATGTTCTTGATTTTGCCAGGGCGGGAAGTATTATTACTTTTCACGACTCGAAAAAGGCGGCCAACCATCTGTATTGGGCTCTTCCTCGAGCCATTGAGGCATTACGAGCCGAAGGTTATGAATTTGGTAAGATAGAATTTCCAAAAGTTCGTCGTCTGTTCTATTCACCTGCATTCCAGAGGATTCGTCGTTTCCGCAACAACCTTCGCCAATTAAGCCGGTGGGCATAATGCCTCTAAATCGCTTTAAAAAAGACTGTTACCCGAACTGCTGTTTTTATATTTTATTACGATTACAAGTTAATCTAAGCATATTTCCTATCGGATCGCTGAACGGCTCAAACTAACCATTTATCAGAAATGACAGAAATCAGACTGATAGATGAAAAGATTTTCGGATTGATCGACAAAAAGATCCCTGAGTATCTCTGCATGGAGTGGTTTAAGATGTTTAAACGATTTCACCTGATCCTTCACCATATAAGTTTAAGTGTTATATTTGATCTCTTAATTAGAATTCGCTGTTTTGGAAGATTGAATTGATGCGAAATCAACCTCAGCGAAGGTATACCAGACTACAACTACAATTCTGAATTTTATTTAATTGAGATTCAGTTTCTTGCTAAATGTGAAAATCTGCTTATGACACTTAAGGAACTTGAACAAGTCACCATTCTGGCTCTGAAGGAAGGAAGCATTGACGCCTTTAATCTGTGTTATGATTTGTATTACAAGCCATTATGCTTATTTGCAAATTTTTTCGTAAAGCAACCAGCCGTTTCGGAAGAGATAACCCAAAATGTCTTTCTTGAGGTCTGGATTAACCGGGAGAAGATACCAGCCCATTCTTCAGTTAAAGCCTATTTAATGACCGCAGTCAAACACGATTGCCTCGATTATCTGAAACATAAAAAGATTGAAGAAAAATATGTGGGTCAGTACCTTCAAACAGCTCACGATTCATATGAAGATATCTTTCACGAACTAGTCTCAAGGGACCTTCAGAAATCATTGGATCAGGCTATTAATAAGCTTCCGAAGCATTGTCGGGAGATCTTCCTTATGAGCCGCTTCAGTTATATCCCCTACAAGGAAATTGCTGCTACTTTAAATATCTCTGTTAAAACTGTTGAAAATCAAATCGGGAAAGCGTTGAAGATTGTGAGAAGAGAGCTAGACCCTTTTCTCTGATATCAAATTCTTTTTTTCCACATAGGGGTGAAGCTATTTCTAATCGCTTATAAATTGTTAGCACAAGGAATACGGCAATACAGTTGCATAATTTCAAAATTGTCTGCCATTAACTACCAACATAGCTTTTCAAATCAAGATGGAAGATCATTCTTTAGACATAGATCTTGTATTGCTCTCAAAATACCTCAATAACGAAGCTAGTCATGCTGAAATTGTACAGGTGGACCAATGGGTGTCGGAGTCTGAAAACCACAGGGAGGAATTTGAAAAGCTTAAAAAAGCCTGGGTATTGGCGTCTGCAGGAATTGGAATGCAGGAATGGGATGCGATAAGGACCAAAGAAAAATTCCTATGGAAAGTTATTCAGGCTCAAAGTGCAGCAATTAAGGGTGAAGCAAATACGAAGAACCCGATCAGGAAGTTAGTTCCGGATTTTCTTAAATATGCCGCGATGGCCATCATTCTCATTGGGATTTCATCTTTGATTGTCTATAAATTTTCGGCTTCGAACCGAAACCGGACATTTACCGAAATCTCTGTCTTGCGAGGCTCTAAAACTCAGATGACACTGGCAGATGGCACCAAACTGTGGTTAAATGCCAGCAGCAGGATTAAATACAGCCAGAATTACAATAAAAAGGAACGCGACATTTTTTTGGAAGGAGAGGCCTATTTTGAAGTTGCCAAAAACGCGGATAAACCGTTTAATGTGTTTGCCGGTGGAGTCATTGTTCAGGCGGTTGGAACTATCTTTAATGTAAAGGCATATCCGGAGGAAAGGGTTGTTGAAACCACATTGGTCCAAGGAGCGGTGATAGTTGCAGCGGATAATCAATCTTCCGAGAAGATTTTGCTAAAGCCAAATGAACAGGTTCTCTATAATAAACCTGATTTGCAAAAACATGAGAATGAAAAAATTCTTGTTACCAAAGGAATCAACGCTGACCTTTTTACCTCCTGGATTACCGATAAACTAGTGATTAGCAGCGAAGACCTTGAATCACTTGCTGTTAAG
>CAIOOC010000841.1 GCA_903859795.1 uncultured Bacteroidia bacterium | reverse complement strand
TGGATAACAAAGCTGTTCTTTTTCAGCCTGTAATTGGGACTGGTTATTCATATGCACAGGATAGTATTGGAAAGGGGAGCCATTATATCGAGTCTGTTGACCCTGCGAAAGGTTTTATTGCCTGGGTATATGGCTTTGGTGGTTTTGAGGGTTATGGGTATGGAGTAGGTTATAATCTTGATATTGTGCTCGATGTTGGCGGGAAACTTAATACTAACGGTACAAAGTCCCTCGTCCGATGTGATGGCGCCGGTCCGGTCACCCTTGATGCCGGGAATGCCTTCAATTCATATCTTTGGAGTACAGGAGAGACAACATCTTCGATACAGGTATCCAAAGCCGGTTGGTATTCCGTTAAAGCGTCAACAATAGATGGGTGCGAATTGACCGATAGCGTCGAACTGAAAATTGATAAACCAGTAGTCAATATTGGCAGGGATACCACGCTTTGTAAATCTCAATCCATCATCCTTGATGCGGGTGGTCCTGCTAACCATTATTTATGGTCTACAAGTGATACAATACGCTCAATCACGGTTTCCAAATCAGGGACTTATGTTGTTAATGTAACCGACCAATATGGCTGTAAAAATGCAGATACCATCAATGTCAGGGTTGTAAATAACCCTAAAATGAATCTTTCCCGAATCGATACCCTGGTATGCGGGAAAAAATCGGAAATACTGAATATTTCAGCCGACAAAGGATTTTTCACAATCAAACCGCTAATTGGTAATGTTTTAGTCGACAGTCTTGAAGTAACTGTTCCCGATTTTGGTAGTTATCCGTTTGTTATTAAAGCGACCGATCAGTTTTCGTGCTATTCCGATTCAACAGTTAAAATTTCTTTCCGCGATAAACCAACTGTCGGATTCCTGATTGATTCAACATACTGTTATCAGTTTGATCCAATTATCAGATATTCAGGTAATGCAAAGGTAGGCATATCTGATTTTATATGGATCTCGGGTGCAGATACGATAAGTCAGGGGATTGGTTTGGATACAATCAGGGCTCCGATAGGCAAAAACCAAACCATAAGCGATATTACCTTGACTGTCACCCAGGATGGTTGTTCAAATGGTAATTTAATCACCGGGATAAAAGTCACTCCGAATCTAAAACTATCGGTATTAGATAGTATCGGTTGTGAGCCTTTTTCCGCGAAGTTTGCAGCAACTATTGCAGGAGGTATATCTTTTGACTGGAATTTCGGTGATGGAAGTTTTCTAAACGGAGTAAATGCAACCCCTACACATACCTACGAGCAGACAGGTAACTATTCTGTGCAGGTAAAAGCAACAACAAATAAAGGTTGTATCAATGAGGCTGGGAAGGACAGTGCTGTTCGGGTAAAGCCAATCCCTTCAGTTGGATTTACTCCATTGGGTACCGAATGTCTGAATAAAGGGAACAATGCAATTTCTTATTTGGGAAGTGGGAATTTATTCGACCGGTATATCTGGGATTTGACTCAATTGGATGCTCAGGAAATTATTCAGAATCCAAAAGAAACTCAGGGGCCGCTTATTTTCAATCTTAAGAATACGCCTCAGGTCGGGATAGGATTACGGGTAATCACTACATACGGATGCAAAAGCTTGCCAGTTAGTGTTTTACTTAAAAGGAAACCCGATTTTTCCTTTAGTGCTTCTTCAAATGGCGGGTGTGTCCCCTTCGCGACTCAATTTACGGCAACAGCCAATGATCCCGTCGATCGGTTGAATTATAAATGGGATTTCGGCGACGGAGCCGTTGGAACAGGTAGTAAAGTAAAACATATCTACGATATACCAGACCAGAAGTATGATATTAATCTTTATGCACTTTCTACAATTACAGGATGTTCCGATACGCTTCAGCGGAATGATTTTATTTCATCTCACCCCGTTCCTGTGGCGGAATTCAGTGTTGATCATACGATAGTTTATAACGATAAGCCAACTGTCCGATTCACTAATTTAAGTTCAGGTGCTAATAAATATTTATGGGACTTTGGCGATGGAAAAAGTTCAGATCAGAAGGATCCTGTACATGATTATTCGGCAACGGGTTCCCATACGGCTATTTTACAGGTTTATAATCAATTTATGTGTTCCGATACTGCATCAGCTAAAATTTATGTGGCCTATTATCAGCTCTTCCCGCCGAATGCATTTTCGCCGAATGCACCTAATCTGATAGACCGGGAGTATAAACTCAGTTCTGAGGGAATTTCTTCAACAGGGTACCATTTTACGATTATAAGTCGCTGGAATGATGTCGTTTTTGATGTGAAAGATGAAATAAAAGGTTGGGACGGTCACATGTTAAACGGCTCATTTGCACCTGCGGGCGTCTATGTATGGGTTCTGAATTATACAGATTTCCTGGGTCGAAAACATCGGCAGACCGGGACTGTAACTCTGGTGTATTAATATCCTTCCTGGCGTTTGGTGAAATGTTCAATTAAAAATGTAAAGTTTAAAATGCAAAATTCCTGTAAAAAAGGCGCCTGGTTATGCATTCTATTGTGCATTGTGCATTTTACATTTTGTTCTTCGTTTCTCCCTTTACATTTGCGGAATCACTATATTGTTATTGAAAAGCCTCCTGTGATACTGTCCCAGGAAGAAAACCAGGGAGATCTCGTGTGATCCATAGCTGTAAGCTGCAACATTGGATATTGAAAAATCAAAACTATATCCAAACTGGAACTTGTCTGATTGGTATCCGATCATTGCAGTAATGGAATTCGGTCTGTAAGATATGTTGTTACGATACCATAACCCTAAAGTAAGCCAATCCTCTTTTGTGTAGATTCCCACATTCACCTGTTTGAAACCTCCCTGTTGCTGATAAACAAGATTAGGCGAGAGTGTGAATTCCCTGGATAAGAGACCGCGGTGAAACTCGTGCGACTTGGCTCCTGCGTGGATTGTCAGTTTAAGCGGAAGTTTACCGGCATGGTCTCCGGAAATTATTGACTGATCGGGCTGGGTAAGATGGTGAAATGAAAATCCAAAATAATAGTCATCAAACTGCCCGACAGTACCGAAAGAGAAATCAGGAATTAGTTTTTCGCCATTCTCAGTTGGGAGGGGATAGGTTCCATTGATTGCTCCTGTTCCCTGATCGATCATTCCGGGAAAGATTAAGCCCGAAGTGTTAAATTGTTTATAGATAAAACCACTCTCAAGAGCCATCGAAAAAAACACCCCGTCACTGATGTAAAAATGCTCTGCATAGACAAATGAGGCGCTAATGCTGTTTATTACACCATTTAATTGCCTGTCGTACATCATTTTAAACGCAATTCCTCCGGTTGTGCTGTTGATGAATTTATCGTAAGTCAGATTGTATGTAGTAAAGGTATTACCCTGCCTGGGCCATTGATTCCTGTAATTAACAACAACGCGGGGTAGGGCGCTGGTTCCCGTAAATGCGGGATTTAAATAGATTGGATTGGCATAAAACTGCGAAAATTCAGGATCCTGACCCTTAACCTGCAATGAGTTACCCATCAACAGAATAAGAACAAAAAGTAAGATCCCGCTCAAACCGGAATTCTTCAGATAAGTGATCCAATTATCCGGCGAAGAATTATTCATGATAATTTTGGCTGCATTTATGATTGTATTTCAGGCAGAAAATTCAGACTCTTCTGGAATCTCCCGGATAATAGTTAAAAGTCCATTTAACAGATAGCCCTTCTCTTCGCCGGCATCCTTTAGGGCTTCAATTACCTTGATTATTTCCCGATCGATCACTTCTTCAGAAATGTTTCCATACATGTTTTCAATTACGGTAAAGGCTTCAAAAGCAACCAAAAATGGTTCGCCAATTACCAAATCAATAAAAACTGAGAGGTAATCGTTGTAATTCAGTCCATTTTGCCAGCAGCAGGCAACAAGTTCTTTGCGTTCTTCAATATATTTATCATTAGTAATCGCCTCAATCAGCAATGGAACACTATCCTTGTGTTTGAGCTCAGAAAAAATGTTCAACACACTTTTTTTGATTTCCGGATAGGTTGTATTATGCAGCAAATTTAAAAGTCCCTCCATTATTGAACGATTTCCAGACTCCCTGATATTCTCGATTGCCTCCAGAACTATCTCAGGGTCACTTGATTTTAGGTAGGTTAGGGTTTCCTGCAATTTTAAATCAATGTTCATTGGTTCACTACGTTTTTTAATATACAGATGTTTGAATTAGTCTTTCTAATTAATATTTCAAAATTTCGGAGCGCTTAATTCGTATCTGATTCCAGATTTTTCAAAGTAGTGACAAAGGTAGATTTTTTCTCCATAATTTTTGAAGGATCAGAAAGTAGTGATCTATTTAGATGAATTATTCAGAATCGCTTATGGCCACACATTTTTTAATGCCACAGCCAGATTTCACACCTAAAAGTCTTTAATTAAAAAAAACTATATTTACCGCCATATTTTATTTTAAACGAATGGATTCAAAAAGAAAATTGGTGCAATCACTAGGATTGGGTTATGTTATTGTGGTTGTAATTGGTAATATTATAGGATCAGGGGTATATAAAAAGATAGCGCCAATGGCAGCGGAACTTCACTCGTCGGGATGGGTGCTGATTGCCTGGATTGTTGGGGGTTTGATAACGCTGTTTGGGGCGCTTAGTAATGCAGAGGTTGCTGGTCTTTTAGCCGATACCGGTGGTGATTTTGTTTATTAC
>CAIOOC010000840.1 GCA_903859795.1 uncultured Bacteroidia bacterium | reverse complement strand
CTGGATATTGTTATCACTGATAGTTCCAATTCTTGCAGGTTTACTAATCAGATTTCTGATCAAAGACAAGCCTAAAACTGAGTTTGTGTTTTGGGGAGTAATTATGCTTATAATGTTTTCATTTTTCATCTATAGTTTGATTCTTCTTATCAGGCAAACTACTCCCCTGTTCACAAAAAATCATATGGCGAATGAGTGCTTTCTCATTTCATCCATACTGTTTCTGGTTTTTGGCTTTCTTCAATTCAGGCGTCTCAGGAAATCTTTGAATACCAAAGATCATTTTTAGCTGAAAGTTGCTGACCTGTTGCCGGGTAAATCGAAGGCTTCAAAGAATCAACAGTTGGTTATAGATGAATCCACAATGACTTAGGAATATTTGTTATAGTAAAGAGACCGCCGTTGCTTTCAAAAAGAAATCAAATAACCTGAAATCTGCACATTTTCCTGTTTCGAATCACACCATCCAGCGTAAGTAAAAACATGCTCCGGATTATTATACCTCTTGTTTCAACTTCAGGGCCAGTATCTTACTCCCTGTCATGAAAACAAACTGGGAAATCCGAAAAATATCTGGTCAATTTAACCGGATGAGCGAGGACTGCATCGTCCGTAATATCCAATTGTGAAAAATGATTTTAAGCTCTGATGGGGCGATACACCCCTTTTTGTCAACGGTCTACCAAAATCAGTCACTCATTTTTCAAAATCCAGCTCCGGCAAAATAATCTTGTATTCCTTTTCTTTCTCAGGATCTTTCCAATAAATAATGAAGTTGATTTTGACATTCTTTAAATGATAACCTTGTTCCTTTAATTTCGAAATCGTCTGGTTAAACTTCTTAGAAAATTTTAGTACTATATCACCATAATTATTGGTACAACCATCATTTCCAACAATCAGATTATCACCTGGCAACAATCGGTTAATCTGGGATTGCCGGTTTTCAAAATATCCCAGAAAGACATCAGAAAATGATAATTGGACCCTTAGTCTGTCTGGTGGCATGTAACTATTTTCATCAGTTATTGAAACCAATCCTTCTGCCTTAAATTCTTTAAAGAAATTACTGTTGTGATGGATAGTCAAATTCTGTTTTGCCCTTGTCATCGCGACGTACACCTGACGCTTCCTCGTATCATCTGATAAGTCACAGTTTTCGAGCATTATGAAAACATTGTCAAACTCTTTCCCCTTCGCTTTATGAATTGTCGATACAAAAATCGTCTCACCATCTTCCCTGAGAAAATCTTCCAGCTTCGATTCACGTATAAATACTTCTAAATCGGAGAAATATTTGATCCTGGTGTTTGTGGACTCAAAGTTTCTTATGATGTTTCTGCAGATTTCAAGTTTTGAACTATTAACAAATCTCCTGAATAACTTCGTTTTGCTTTTTGCCCAGCCGTCATCACTTATTGAAGGAGAATCTTCAATTGATTTAAGTATTCCCAGGAAGAAGCGGACCTCAATAAGATTGTACAGATTGAATCCATCATTACTTTGAATAAGCTTAGCCTTGAAGCCATT
>CAIOOC010000839.1 GCA_903859795.1 uncultured Bacteroidia bacterium | reverse complement strand
TATTTGTAATAACAAGTGATAAGAATCGATGACGACAATAGAATTAAAAAAGGAGTTAATTAACAGGATTGCAGAGATTAATGACATTACATTTCTGAAGGCTATAAAGACAATTCTGGATTCAAAAACAAAAAATGAAATCCTGATCAAAAGTGCTCCCAAAAAGAAGAAAATTGAGGAAGGTTCGTTGTGGCCCTTAAAAAATAGGAGATTATCACCTGAAATGATTTCACTTACTTCCGAACAAAAAGACGAAATTTTTGAATCAAGGAATGAAATTAAGTTGGGTTTATATACTAATCAAGAACAACTTGATAAGGAAATTATGGAATGGATCGACCGTCAATAATATGGTCTAATAAGGCTAAGATAAAACTTTTTAAGATCTTAGAGTTCTATGCTGAAAGAAATAAGAGTAATTCGTTCTCAATCAAACTTTATCAAAGAATAAATAAAGAAATCAGAAAATTAAGAGATCATCCCAATATTGGAATTAATACTGATTCTGAAATGATTAAAGCATTAATAGTAGATAATTATCTTATATATTACGAATTCACCAATGAATATATTGTCATTCACACGATATGGAATAGCCGACAGAATCCGGAAAATTTGAAAATAACATAGATCTGGAATGCTCACTCATTCACCCGCTCTGCAATTTGATTCATCATACCAACCGCCTTATTAAGCGTCTTGATCTCACTGAAATTAATGCTAAGCTTACCCTTCCCTTCTTTAACCCTGCACTTCGATGGATTTTGAACCACCCATTGCATGAGTTTTTGGAAATGGGCTGACTGGTAATAATTTGAGGCCGGATCAGATGGCAAATAGCAAATCATCCGCGACTCCTTGAGGATGATCCTCTCCACATTAAGAGTAATAGCAATCCAGCGTAACCTCACAACATCTATCAACTCGCGTGAAGATTTGGGTATCGGTCCGAAACGGTCGATAAGCCCGTTCTCAAAGAGCTCCAGTGCTGTTTCGTCTTCCATGTTGTCAAGTTCACGGTAAAGCAACATCCTTTCAGAGATGCTTGAGATATATTTGTCGGGGAACAAAAGTTCAAGATCGGTATCAATTGTACAATCATTGACATATTTGATATCCAAAAATGTCTTCGAAGCCTCTTCGTTCTGATCTTCGAAAAGATCCTGGAACTCCCCGCTCTTAAGCTCCATCATCGCCTCATTAAGGATCCGGTGGTAGGCTTCAAAACCGATGTCAGCGATAAACCCGCTCTGTTCGCCACCCAGCAGGTTACCCGCACCACGAATATCGAGATCCTGCATAGCGATACTGAAACCGCTGCCAATCTCCGAAAATTCCTCAATAGCCTGAAGACGACGACGAGCATCGGTCGACAGAACATTCATCGGAGGTGCGAGCAGATAGCAAAACGCTTTCTTGTTCGAACGGCCGACACGTCCCCTTAACTGGTGAAGTTCGCTCAGTCCAAAATTTTGGGCATTGTTGATGATTATCGTGTTGGCATTGGGAATGTCGAGCCCTGACTCGATGATTGTCGTTGCAATAAGTACATCAAAATCACCGTTGACGAAATCAAACATCACCTTTTCAAGCCTGTCCCCTTCCATCTGTCCATGACCAATAATAGTCCGCACGCCCGGGCACAATCTGTTCACCAGGTACTCGATTTCAAGGATATTCTGAACCCTGTTATTGATGAAAAATACCTGTCCGCCCCTTGAGACCTCATAATTTATGGCATCCCGGATAATCTCGTCATCAAATACGCTCACCTCTGTATTGATTGGATAACGGTTTGGAGGTGGGGTATTGATAATTGAGAGGTCGCGGGCACCCATCAGTGAAAATTGCAGGGTACGCGGAATAGGTGTTGCCGTAAGTGTTAAGGTATCAATGTTTGCTTTAAGCTGCTTTAACTTCTCCTTAATTGCTACGCCAAAATGCTGCTCTTCATCCACGATAAGTAACCCAAGATCTTTAAACTTCACATCTTTTCCGATGAGCTTATGGGTACCAATGATAATATCAACCTTACCGTCAGCAAGGTCTTTGATTACAGTCTTTACATCACCCGAGTGTCTTAGCCTGCTGATATATTGAACATTGCACGGAAAATCCTTAAGCCTTTCCGAAAAAGTCTTGTAATGCTGTAAAGCCAGGATAGTAGTAGGTACTAGCACTGCCACCTGTTTACTGTCGGTCACAGCCTTGAACGCAGCCCGGATTGCCACCTCGGTCTTTCCAAAACCCACGTCTCCGCAAACAAGACGATCCATGGGCATTTGCTTCTCCATATCTTCCTTGATCGAATAGGTGGCTTTTAACTGGTCGGGGGTATCCTCGTAGATAAAACTGGCCTCTAGCTCCTCCTGAAGGTACGAATCGGGTGAAAATGCAAACCCGTTCTCCATCTTACGCTTGGCATAGAGGGCAATCAGTTCCCTGGCAATATCTTTTACCTTATTCTTGGTTCTTGTTTTGAGATTCTGCCAGGCAGCAGTTCCCAGCTTGTTAATGGAGGGCTCCTGCCCTTCCTTACCCTTGTATTTTGCAATCCGGTGAAGGGAGTGGATACTCACAAGAAGGGAATCGTTATCCCTGTATATTAAGCGTATAGCTTCCTGGACATTCCCGTTGACCTCGGTTTTTACAAGACCGGCAAACTTCCCTACACCATGATCGATATGGACCACAAAATCGCCGGGATGAAGCTTGCTTAGCTCCTTGATTGTAATTGCCTGACGGGATGATTTCTTTGACTTCAGTTTAAACCGGTGGTACCGTTCAAAAATTTGATGGTCGGTATAACAACAAATTTTCAGATCATGATCGATAAACCCCTCATTTAATGCAAACAACAGGCTGTCGAGCTTCTGCGGATCCCCCTTGTCGTCAAAAATGGCATGTAACCGCTCAATCTGTTTGGGGCTCGATGTCAGCAAGATATTCCGGTAACCTTTTTGACGGTTTGTCTTGAGGTTTTGACCGAGCAAATCGAAGTTCTTATTAAATACCGGCTGAATAGAGGTATCAAAAATCAGGTTAGTTGCAGATTTAGATTTTCTCGACGCGCCGAATTCAACATTGATAAAATTCTCTATGCCGGTTTTAAATTCACCTCCCGAAATAATCATGTCGCTGGTTTCGACATCTCCCATTCTTCCTGTCGCTTCATTATGCAATGCTTTGATCCGGGCAGTCACATATTCAAAACTTTGTGCTGCAACAACCGCCTTTTTATTCAGAAATTCGAAGAGTGAAACCCTTTTCTCGTCGAGTAAACCCTCCTGGATATTTGGAATAATCGAAATTCGCGTAAGTGCCTCCTTTGAAATCTGGTCCTCAATATCAAACGTGCGTATTGAATCGACTGTATCACCAAAGAAGTCGATGCGGTATGGATCTTCGTTCGAAAACGAAAAAATATCGATTATTGATCCGCGGATTGAATACTGCCCGGGTTCGTAGACAAACTCAACACGCTCAAAACCATATTCATGCAATATCTCATTAATAAACGAAATTGACAACTTCTCCCCTTTCCGGATATGAAGGGTATGTTTTTCGAGCCCCGAACCGGAGATTACCTTCTCCATTATCGCCTCAGGATAGGTAATCACGAGATATCCGGTTTCGTTTATCGCGAGTTTATTGAGTACCTCGGTTCGGAAGATTATATTCTCACTGTCAATTATTTCATGAACGATGCTGCGGCGGTAGGAGGATGGGAAAAACAACACGTTTTCACCGAGTCCCAGCGCGTTAAGATCATCAAAAAAATAGGATGCCTCTTCCCTGTCGTTAAGAATAGCCATCGCGCTGAACGGATTGAGGTGATATGCCGCCGCAAAAACAACCGAAGATGCCGACCCTGATAATCCAGAAAGGGATATTCTGACAGGGCCTGCCTCAGCAATTGTTTCACTCAGTCCGACAACGGAGGGATGGGTTGTATAATATTTAAGCAGATCTTTAAGTTCCAACGTTCATGTATTTCAGACAAACGGCCAAAATTACGAAAAATAGTGCGGGAATAAATCATTTTGGATGCTAGTCATAAATGCAGCATCCGCATGGATTGCATCAATACCTTTTATTCACCACAGATAGCACCAGATTTACACAGAGTTTTAATTAGTGCTCAATTTAATCTGTGTTAATCTGTGCTATCTGTGGTGCCTTTTCCCTTGAGGTCTACTCTTCATCAAAAGTATAATTCGATCACAAGAATTATGCGAATACGACATCTTATAAAACTAAATACTTAGTTCTCCAATCCTTACCAATTCGTTTAACGTCCTTAGATTTCGTGTTGTCGCCCTTACTTTTAGTTTATTTTCAAAAAAACTGTTACTCAGCTTCGTGTTGCCATATCCATTTGGACAGCGGAGATAGACTGTTTTTCCGATTACTGAAAACTCATCAGGTGGATACGACAAACCAGTGATTGTTTTGAGGCGACTCTCTTCAGAGAGGTCCGACAAAAAGGTGATATGGAGCTTCGAAATATCTTCACCGTCTACATTTATAAATGGGTTGAGCGACAGGATTGTTTTGAGTTCACTCCATTCTCTGATCAGAACAGGTATCTGTAGTTCAAACCGTTCCTCTATCGCGTTTGAGATTAACTGCCCCAGTGCCTCAGCATCCGTTTGATCCGACCGAAAGACAACATTCCCGCTCTGGATATAGGTTGTGACATTATGAAATCCAATACTGATGTACATCGCCCTCAACGCATCCATTTTGATCATGTTTTTCCCACTGACGTTAATCCCTCTTAATATTGAAATATAAGTATTCATCTCTTATTGCTTTGTTCTTAAACTTTTAAACGACCACAAAGCTTTAAACATAATAACCGTCAACAAAGTTTCGGTCATACGGTTGTATGACGAATCACACTTTGGCAATGAATTGCAAATTGTGACCAGGGTTTTGACAGCTAAACAATATAAGTCCCTTTTAAACTTCTTTAGTCATTAAAACGTTATTCCTTGTATACCAAACAATTTTGGAGTCCGGATACCAACTTAAAAACGGGGCGCAACCGAAAAGCCTTACGAGTAGGAAAATTTTAATACAACTAATTATGAAAAAATATCTGATTAAGGCATCCTACAGCCCCGATGGAATTAAAGGAGTAATTGAAGATGGTGGTTCTAAGAGGAAATTGGCAATTGAGCAGATGGTCGCAGGATTAGGTGGCAAAGTGGAAGCATTTTATTATGCCTTAGGCGACCATGATGTTTATGTCATCTGGGAACTTCCGGATGATATCTCGGCAGCCGCAATTGGATTAAGAATTAATGCCTCGGGTTTGGCATCAATTTCGACTATTGTTCTCCTTTCACCGGAAGATATTGATGCTGCATCTAAAATGTCTGTTAATTATCGGACTCCGGGAGCAAAATAAGCTGCATCACATTCTTGAAAAGCATTTGTTTCATATTTTGCGGGCATAAAAGTCAAAAGAATAATTTATTGTCTTACATATTTTACTTAAAGTTCTTGATTTGACAATTCTTTAACCTGAGACTTTAGAGTCCCCTAAACTCTTTTTCATCACGCAAAGCCGCAATGTCGCAAAGTTTTATTCCTCTGCGTCTTAGCGCCTTTGCGTGATTATTTAATGTTATCAGTTTTGAGGTTGGAGTTTCACAACTCCCGGGTACATTACGAGAATTAAGAAGTTAATAAGTGTCGCGCAGAGACCGCGAAGGAACGCAAAGAAATAAAGATCACGAAATCAAACCTTTGCGATTCTCCGCGTGCTTTGCGAGAAATAAGGCTTTAAATAGTTCACGATAGAATGTAAAGATGTAAAAATGAGACATTATATCTTTCCTGTTACTTTATACCCGCTAATTGGCTCTTATAAAGTCCCTTGTTTTCTGTATATTTGGTAGTGTGGTTTTATAAACAAAAAATACTCACAATTAAATTACGGCACTATGGAAAAACCAGCCACCCGTGATTACAGCTGTAAAGACGAAGAGTTACCATTTATTTGTATGTTTTCCAGTATAAACCTCCGGCGCGACCTGGCCGATTTCACAGCCTATTCGCCAATATTTACTCCGGAATATGTTTCAGCTTACGACAGCTCAATACAAAATTCATTGGAGCTTATGCAGCCGCAATCTGAAACTTTGGAGGTAAAAATTATCACCCAGAGGATTCGTGAAACGTATAAGATCCTGATCGGTTTAGTTAACCATTTGACAGGATATATCATGCTTGCAAATCTTAATGACACATTTTCATCAGCCGATTTCGGGATCAAAAATCTGAGAAAATCTGTTGCGGGTCACGATGTTGAAGGAGTCATGCAGGCACTCAGAATAATTATTGGAAATCTTAACCTTTACAAGGCAGAACTTCAGTCTCATGGCATGGGTGAAGAGATTATAAACCGGTTTAAAGACTCGCTCAGTTCGCTAAACAATGACAAGCAAAAGCAGGTCGCAATTTTAAATAACCGCAGGAAGATCGTGTACGACAATCTTGAGACCTTTAACCGATTATTTGCTCAGCTAAATGAGATTCTTATGGTTGGAAAGATTCTCTACAAAAAGACTAATCCGTTAAAAAGCAGTGAGTATACTTTTTCAGAGCTCATGAAACATGTACGTAAAAGCAAACCCGCAACACGGGAGCAGAAGGTTAAGATTGTTCAGAATGATTAGCCGGTCGGAAATATAAGCCAGGGGTTTGGAGAATGTTTTTTGGTCCCGAAAGGGTTAGCTGGCTGTTCGGGACAGTTAGCCAGGCATTCAGAACGATAAGCCGGTTATTCGGAATGATCAGCCAGGGGTTCAGGGGATGTTTTAAACTGCGGAAGAAGATAGCTGACAGTTCGGAACAGTAAGCCGGGCATTCGGAACAGTAAGCCAGGAGTTCAGAGGATGTTTTAAGCTATCGGTGAGATTAGCCGGCGGTTCGGAATAGTAAGCTGGATTGTCGGAGAGGTTGGCAGTATTGAAGTAATGTCAATTAATATGGATAAAAATGAAAGCAACCAGGATTGTTCATCGTGATGAGGAGCGGATCAGGGTAGACTTCCCCTATAATGAGGAGTTAACCTCTAAGATCAGGCAGATACCCGATGCGAGGTGGAGTTCAACATTAAAGACATGGCATATTCCATACAGTGAAGCTTCGTATGATCAACTTAGTGGCTTGTTTCCTGATCTCGAGAATGAGGGAAATCAACTATTTAGCAAATCTGACCTGGCAAATATCCTGGCCTCACCCACAACCCCAAACGAGACAATCACTCAAGAAGCTAATCTGGTTCCTTTGGGTGAAAAGGGGCTTACTCCAGCAATAGAGTGGTCAGATACAAAAAACCGCTTTTTACCTGGTGTAATAGCAATTTCTGTTTCGCAGAAAAGTATTTTAATCCGGATGCCAAAAAATGAAACGGATATACAATTTGTCAGGACCTTCACCTATGCAAGATGGGACAATCGCGATTTCAGATGGGTAATACCCAATTATGGCAAAAATCTGGAGTTGATAAAGAACTACTTTAATGCAAGGATCAGTCATATTGAGAATGTCCCCTTATTTTCAGAATTTCCACAACCATCAAGAATTACAAGTAATTCTATTGTTCAGGTTCCTGAACAATTACCCCGGTTGGATTCGGAAAGTCTGAAGGAGATCGAACAATTTAAGCGATGGATGGAGCACAAGAGGTACAGTGATTCGACTGTTAAGACGTATATTATGGCGATTACCACTTTTCTTCGGTTTATAAAGCCCAAGACCAGTGCCGAGGCGACAAATGAGGATATGCAAAGATTTGTCAATCAATATCTGATTCCAAGAAAGTTGAGTTTTTCGTATCAAAATCAGGCCGTCAATTCTTCCAGGTTATTTTTTAAAATCATCAAAGGTTCTGTTTTGATAACTGAACAATTAGAAAGGCCCAGACCGGTGCACAGGCTTCCAAATGTATTAAGCAAAGAAGAGGTTTCTGCTATATTGGTAGCCTCACGTAATCAGAAACACCGCACAATGTTAAGTTTAATTTATGCCTGTGGTTTGAGAAGAAGTGAGTTACTCAATTTAAAACCTGAAAATGTCGATTCTAAACGACATTTGCTGATTATTCTTAATGCGAAAGGGCGAAAAGACCGGGTAATCCCAATTTCGGACAAAGTTATTGTGATGTTAAGGGAATATTATAGAAGTTATCGGCCTAAAGTTTGGTTATTTGAAGGTCAGTTTCCCGGAGAGCAATACAGTGAAAAGAGTATTCAGAGTGTATTGAAACTGGCACTTAACAGAACTGGCATATCTAAGCCGGTAACTTTACACTGGTTAAGACATTCGTATGCCACGCACCTTTTGGAATCAGGAACTGATTTACGTTATATCCAGGAATTGTTGGGACACAAGAGTTCAAAAACTACCGAAATTTACACGCATGTGACCGAAAAAAGTTTACATAAAATAAAGTCTCCTTTTGATGATTTGTAAATCCAATTGAATTACCTTTACGATATAGATCTGGTATTTTTCAGGCCTATTCGCCCCATTTGGAACGTTAGGTCTGATTTTGTTAGACCTATATACACGTTGAACTAAACCGCTAATGCGGTAAATGTTGATTTTGGTAATTTTAAAGTGCAAATTTTAAAATTTACCATCATGAAAAAAAAGAATCACCTCTGATCGAGAAGCTT
>CAIOOC010000838.1 GCA_903859795.1 uncultured Bacteroidia bacterium | reverse complement strand
TAAAATGCTTTTTCCTCAAAGTCAATCCCCAACAGGTCACCTGCAGAAAATTCCCGATGTACTTCCCAAATTAAATTGGTCAGCTGCTCTGCCATTTCTTCATAAACCTCGCTGCGCAAAACATCGCTTTCATCGCGTTGATTGTATCGTTCAACCAAAACCTGCATTTTCCGGGTAAAGTCGACACCTTTTACTTTATTGACTTTCTTTATTTCGGCAATGACTTTGGCTAAAAGCTGCTGCAGTAATTTGATTTTTGTATTGGGCAGTTTTATTTTAGCAATTTTGGACAAATAATCTTCATCAAAAAGATCTTGCTCGGTTTCATTTTCATCGCCCAATTTGAAAATTTCCTGAACGCCATCACTTTCCAGTGCATCTTTTATCATTTCCCGAACACGGGCATTCATTTGGTCTATGTCTGGTGCATTGCCATTGGTGAGTTTGAATACGATGGAACGAACCGCTAAATAAAAATGGGTATAATCTCTTTCCAGATGGGTTAATTGTTCGCTACCTGCACAAATGTCATAAGCTGCTTTTAAACGTTTGACCAAACCCATGAAACGGGTTTCAATCTCCTTTGTTTTCTGAGCAAATTCGGCAGCCATGTTAAGGGTGTTCAACTGCTGAATGTTTGTGCCATGGAAATACTTTGAGTCATCGAATTTGTGAAACAATTTAGCCAAAAGATCCAAATGATTCCGGACGATGATGACAGATTCAGCAATGTCTTCAAAATTATCTTTGTCGCCCTTGTTGTATTTGGCCAGTGCCAGATTCATTTGTTTTTTGATGCCAATATAATCGACTACCAAACCTTTATTTTTGCCTTCAAATTTCCGGTTTACTCTCGAAATGGTCTGAATTAGATCGTGTTGCTGAATAGGTTTGTCAATGTACATGGTATCCAAAAACGGAACATCAAAACCAGTTAGCCACATATCAACCACAATGGCAATTTTGAAGTTTGACTTTTCGTTTTTGAACTGGCGGTCTAATTCTTTACGGTAATCTTTAGTACCCAATAGTTTGTAGAACGTTTCATCATCATCCTGCCCACGGGTCATGATCATTTTAATGCGTTCCATCGGTTTGATTTCCTTTTTATCTTTTTCGGATAAGAGGACTCCTTCTTCAGCAACAAGAACCTCATTCCATTGGGGTCGCAAAGCAATTACATTCCTATACAATTCGTAAGCAATTTCTCGTGTACTGCAAACAACCATGGCCTTGCCTTTAATGGTAGCACCTTCTGAAACCCGTTCTTCATAATGCTTAACGAAGTCTTCGGCAAGGGCATGCAAACGATCCGGGTCACCAATAATGGCATTCATATTGGCGGTTGTTTCTTTGCTTTTCTCTATCTGATATTCATTGGCACCCGCTTCTGCTACTTCCTGGTAATACTTTTCAATTTTTTCGAGCTCACTATTTTTCAGTGCAATTTTAGCCGCTCTGCCTTCATACACAATCCGAACAGTGATTTCATCTTTTACCGATTCGGTCATGGTATAGGCATCGACCACTTTCCCGAAAACATCTAATGTGGCATCAATTGGAGTACCTGTAAAGCCAACAAATGTGGCATTTGGTAACGATTTGTGTAAATAATAAGCAAAGCCGAAAGTTTTAGTCACAGTATTATTCTCAAAATCAACTTTTACTTTTTGATCCAGATTTATCTGGCTACGATGCGCTTCGTCCGAAATACAAATCACATTATTCCGGTCGGTAAGCAATTCGGTATCCTCAGTAAACTTGTGAATGGTAGTCAGAAATACGCCGCCACTCTGACGACCTTGTAACAACTCTCTTAAATTGGCCCGGCTTTCGACACTGGTTACAGTATTGTCGCCAATAAATCTTTTTGCCTGAACAAAAGTTTCCGAAAGTTGGTTATCCAGATCGGTGCGGTCAGTTATTAAAATAATGGTTGGACTTTCAAAGTATTCGCTTTTCATCAACAACCTGGTGAGATAAAGCATGGTGAAGCTTTTCCCGCATCCAGTAGCTCCAAAGTAAGTTCCACCTTTGCCATCACCTTCCGGCCGCTGGGCTAATTTGATATTTTCATAAAGGCGTTTAGCCGCGTAATATTGAGGATAGCGACAAACAATTTTTTCATTTTTCTTTGAACTATCAGGAATGTAGATAAAGTTGCGGATAATGTCGCGCAATCGATTTTGGTTGAACATTCCCTGTATAAGAGTGTACATGCTGTCGATACCATCCACATCTTTTGCCAGACCAGCAACTCTGCGCCAGGCGTAGAAAAACTCATAGGGGGCAAAAAACGAACCTGCCTTGTTGTTTACGCCGTCACTGATTACGCAAAAGGCATTGTATTTAAACAGTTCCGGAATGTCCCGGCGATAGCGAATGGTCAATTGCTTAAAAGCATCATGAATAGTGGCCTCTTCCCGAATGGCACTTTTAAACTCGAACACGACCACTGGCAAGCCGTTGATGTAAATAATTCCGTCAGGGATGCGCTTTTCGTTGCCAACAATTTCGAGCTGATTGACAAATTTGTAAATATTGTAATCCGGTGGATATTTTGCTTCAGGATCAGCTACAATAGTATCTAAATCGGGACTGGTAAGCTGTGCATCCAACCCATTGTAGTCGATTAACTCAATATGGATATCTTTTTGGTTGCGGTCTTCGCGTTTCAGAATGAAGCCATCGGATAACCACCGAAGAATTTTTTTGTTGCTTTCGTAAAGGTCGGAAGCTGGCAAGGTTTTAAGCTGAAGAACAATAGATTTTGCTTCGGTTACAGTCAATTGCTTGCTTTCGTATTTGGTTAGCAAATAGTGCAACAAATCGGCTTCAATCAAAACTTCATCGACTGCCCGTGTAATTGAATCGCCATGGGAATGAGGAAAGTTTTCGTTCCCCAGCAATTCGACAAAAGCACGTTCTAATTTTTCTTCAGTGAACTTCATTTTTCAGGGTTCTAGTTTAATAGTCCAATTAATGCTTGTCAACCTGGCTTTTATCTTCTTCATTGTACTTAAAACCGCTTCGTCACTGGGTAAAACGCCATAAACCAAATTTTTAAAATCGCCATTGTATGCCACCCTTAAATCATTCCAAACCTGATCTAAATCTCTAAATATTAACGCTTCATTCGGAGGATGAATCAACCATTGATTGTTATTCCTGAAACTCGCGATATCATCATTGGCCACTTTGATCAACATTTCGTCAAAAGAAGGTGATTCGAAAAAATCGGAGAATTCCGGTTGCTGCAACAGCTGGTGTAAATCGTAGGTATGTCTGATTTTCTGCTTTAAATCTTCAATTGGGTTTGCACCATACGAAAACCGGACCAGGCTCATTATCTTTTCACAAAGTGTCCGTATTGGCTCCAGCACACGAACATCAAAAGGCTGAAGTCCATATTTCAGGGCAATTGTATCCTGTCCGTTATTTTGCATCATTTCGCCCACCAGCGAATTTAGCTTTTTGGTTGTGCAGGGTTCGTAATAACCTAACCAGGTAGCTTCAACCACAATTACATCCCGAACTTGTCCGTAATTTCCCTGAAATTCTTTGTTGTAAGCATGTGCCGTTTTACGGTTCATTCCCCTTTTTTGGGTTAGTCCTTCTACATTTATCTCCGGGAGTACAGCATCTACTACCTTACCAATGGTTCTGATTTTTGTTTTAAGCTGGTTGTCCCACTCTCCTTCACGTCTCAAAACCACCAGGTCGATATCTTCCGAAAACCGGTCGATCATTTTGTAGCATTTCGATAAAGCCGTTCCACCTTTGAATACGGTGTCGCTTCCTATCGCATGACTAAAAATAGTGTACAAGGCATAAGTAACCCAATAGTCTTTTTCAATAAAAATGGGTAAAATCTGCATCCGGTCAGAAGTGAACTGCACCGCTTGCCTGAAAAGGGTTTTATTTTCGTGTAACCTCATACGATGTTCCATTTTTCGGTGGTGCTGAGTACTTTGCCTACACCCGCCAGTTTATATTTGCTGATTGGGTTCAGCGTTTTGTAAAGCTGTTCTGTCAATGAATCTTGTTGCAATTCATCGAACATGGCTCCTAATATGGCTTTGGTTGCCGGAGGATACTTTAATGCCAGCCGGATCAGTGTGCTTTTATCTTTGTCTGATAAACTTTTAAGAATGGCTAACAGGCGTCTGCACGATGATTCTATCGTGGTATCGGGTATTTTTTTGATGTAGCGAATAGCATCCAGTATTTGCAGCAGGGGAATATTTTCTTTGGTGATGGTATTTTTTTGCCTGATAAACGAAATGGTGTAACGTTCGCGTTTGAAGTTAGGCCGGATTTCGTTTTTGCCAATCTGTATGGTATTACTTACCTGAGTTGTTAGGCCCAATTGATTGTAAATGCTGTATCCGGTAAGGTAACCGGTAATCTTTCCATCATCTTCCAGTAAATCTTTTACCACCTGTGCCTGCTTGGGTTGCAGGTTGCCAAAAGGAGTATTCTCTGGTTTGTAGTATTTGCCTTTTGATAGCTTAGCAATCTTACCAGATATGACGATTCGGTTGAGCGCTTTTATAACTGCTTCCTTTTTATTCACCTCTGTAACAAAGTCGGCATAGGTGAACACATAGCCTTTTGGAAGTCTATCTATAGTAGTGGCTATGTAATCAGATACTTTCATTGATTAATTGTTGCTACAAATATAATTGTTTTGTCCAGTTTATTATTTAAATAACTGGACAATTT
>CAIOOC010000837.1 GCA_903859795.1 uncultured Bacteroidia bacterium | reverse complement strand
GTTAAACAATCCTGCTTCATCTCCTGCATGGGAATAACCTAAACGTGCCATATTGATAGTGACAACGCCAATTGAACCGGTCATTTCTGCTGAACCGAACAAACCATTACCACGCTTCAATAGTTCACGAAGATCAAGCTGGAGTCGACAATTGTGAGTAATCATGCCATTTGCTAACATAAATTCATGAGAATTATTTAAGTCAAAAAGATCATTAGTTTCTTCAAGAACTTCAATACAATACATATCTTCTTTTGGTGTGTTTTTTTCTACGGAAACAACCCGATAATAGTTATAATTATTATCAGAATCAAAAAAGTCCGAATATGATTTCCTTTTAGGTAAACTAATACAGTATAATGTGTTTGAACCAAATTTTCCTTCTCTATTATCTTCTGATGATATTAGTGCTTTTTCTCCCAACGAAGCACACAAATTTAGAATATCGTCCCTAAGCGTGACGGATGTTGTATAATATCTGTTTTTGTCTTGGCTTCCGTCAGTATGTTGTAAACCTTCTATCATACCATATCTAAAATCTGAACACATATTAAAACATAGTAATTGAATTCCTTTTTCTGGTGCTTTTGCTGCTTTAACAAATCTACGAATAATATCAAATGATCCTGCTCCTGTATGGACATTAATACAAGCGTCTAATCGTTCGTGGTATGAATAACCAAGTGTTTCAAAAAATAGTTTTATTCTGTCAGCAGATTTTCTTCCTCGTCCATCATTACACAGAGAAAATGAAATTCCACTATCATCAGCACAACCATCCCCTGAAAAAAACCAAATCAGAACCCGATGGCACATAAAACTGATCAGGATGCTGGTTTAACGAATCGCTGTAATGAATAAATTCAGAATAGGTCGAACGCGGATTCTTGTAGGAATCATCAAACCATTTATTCCCATTCTGAGCATATTGGGTTTCCATATCCATGATGAATTTCATACCGTTTCGATGGACTGCTTTTATCATAGCCAGATAATCTTCCATGGTGCCATATTTGGGATCGATTTTGTCATAATTTTTGGCGAAATAATTATGATAGAAATCTGATTCATAAAGTGGTGTGCATAATATCGTAGTCACCCCTAACTCTTTAAGATAGTCAAGTTTTTGAGTGAGTCCATTCAGGTCGCCATTCCGATCACCATTTGAATCGTAAAAGCTTCGTTGGAATACGTGGTAAATGATTTCACTGTTCCAGTCAGAATCTTCATTGTTTTTTTTGCCGGAATCCGATGAACAGGACTGGTTAAACAGAATTGAAACCGCGAAAAGAAAAATGAAGTAATTTTTCATTGTATCAGCTTTAGTTTTTTGAATCTTTGATTGTATATTTCAATTTTAATGATCACGATTTCCCTTTCACGGTCTTTACCTACAATCAATATGTCCTTCCCCGGGTCGAAGGCGACACTCTGTCCTCCATAGATCTGGCCTCTCCACGGCCCGTGGGATACCTGACCAACCAGATTAGTCCCAATGACCGGACAATTAATTTTAATCGCGGTGTTTTTAACCACTTTACGCAGTTCCTGACCATGACCGGGCCACTCAGATTCAGGGGCTGCCCAGCCATAGGGAATCAGCAAAAGATCAGGTTTCATTTCTTTCATACTTTCCAGTAAATTGTCCCGAAATGAATCGGCACAAATCATTACTCCGATAGTTCCTAACCTGGTTTGAACAGTCTGTACTCCGTCACCAATGGAGTATGGAGGGACCATTAATTCAGGAAGCACATTGATCTTTCGGTGCTTCAAAAGTATAATGCCATTATCATCAACTAAGACAGCTGAATCAAAAAGTTTATCTCCCTCTTTCTCGTCTAATCCGATGCAGATATGAATCTTGTATTTCAGCGCTAATTTGCAGATCAGTTCGCTGTCTTTGCCGGGAATGGGACATGCTCTTTGGAAGGCCTCCGGGTTAATCCATCCCAGCAGGCAGGATTCAGGAAATAATATAAGATCGGCATTTTTCTCCTTTGCTTCAATAATAGCGTTCTCAATCCTGACCAAATTTCCAGATCTGTCATTATCAATGCAGATTATCTGAGCCATGGCGATCAGAACACTCCTTCCATTTATTTTACTATAGTTATCCGTCGAACCGATGGAAAAGTTTGTCATGAAGTAGATTGAGCTTATAATTAAGATAACAGAACGGCTAATTTTTCTCATTTCTGTTCAGGTTTGGAAGATAGGAGAAAAAGCATTGGTGTTTCGAGACGTTCATGCCACGACTTTTCAGAATGATCATTCCCCGGAAAGAAAAGTGTTTCCCAGTTTTTTTCGAAAAATCCTTTGGATTTTATCACCTCATCGACCTTCTTTTGCAGAGGCGGGTACATCGCATCCAGGGTCTTGTCGCCATAGTCAAAGTAGATTCTGTGGTTTTTTGGGTCTGGTAAATGGGCCGATAAATAGGTGATAAATGCATCGGGTACGGGATTCCCCTCCATCGTAAAGATTCCGGGCCAATGTGTACTGAGGCAGGCTGCAGCGCCAAAAACAGATGGATATTCGCAAATTGCATACATTGAAATCAGTCCGCCCATGCTGCTTCCTGCAATGAACGTGTGTTTCCGGTCATTATAAACTGCGTATTTTTTGTCGATAAAGGGTTTAAGTTCTGTTACAATGAACTTCAGGTAGTTATCGGAAACCGGCTTGAAAAGATCTGTTGTTCTTCCGGTACTCTGAAGAGACTTACTGACAAAATCCTGTTGTTCAGTGGTTAATGACTCGAAAGGTTTTTGTGGAAAATAGTCAGCATGTCTTTTTCTCCCACTATTCGAAATCCCTACAACGATTACATCTGCTATTTTATGCTCCTTCAAAAGCCTTGTTAAAACAGCATCTATCTCCCACGAACTCTTGGTCCAGGTGGTTGAAGGATCGAATAACATTTGCCCGTCATGCATGTAAAGGACGTTGTACTTTTTTGCCGGATTATAATCATCAGGTAACCAGACTTCGATATTTCGCTCAGTTACATACTTTGACTGAAAATCTTCATACTTCTCAATTCTTCCGGAAGAGGGTCTCTGATCGGGTAACTTACCCAATAAAAATTCTATGGGGATATTTAGCCTTTTGCTCCAGGAAATTTCATCGTGCACATCCTTTTCATATACCTTAAACAGATAATTATAGGTACTGTATCCTTTTCCTTTGATAATCAGGTCAATAAATGATTGAGTCAACTCGTAATTTTTGTCACTTTCGCCCGTTCCGTAATCCATATAAATCTTGTGACCGAATGGTGAAGCGAGGTTGTGTTTTAAGTACTCAAAAGTTGCAGCCGGAATTTCGTAATTAGGTTCCACAGAACTTAGCCAGGCTGTTGACAAGCACGCCACACCACCAAAAACTTCGGGGTATTCATTTATAGCATATAGTGAAATCGCTCCACCCATACTTGAACCGATGAGAAATGAATGATCTTTGTCGGGGTAGGTTGAATAATTCTTATCGATATATGGTTTCAGCTCATTGACCATAAACTTAAGATAGTTATCGCCGTTAACCGATTTTCCGTTGGTGTACTTTTCAGAAAAGGTATTTTTGGTTTTATCAGTCAGTTGGGTGAAAATTTTGTTTGGAAAGTAATCAGAAATCCGGTCGGCACCACTATTCCAGATAGCTACTACAATACTCCGGTTAATTTTACCATCCCGGATTAAACGTCCAAAGGTTTCATCAACTCCCCATTCTTTCCTGTTCCAGGTTTGGGTACTGTCGAACAGCATTTGCCCGTCCTGCATATAAACAACGCTGTACTTTTTGTTGGAATTGTATCCATCTGGTAGCCAGATATCTATATTCCTTGTATCCACAATTTTGGATTGAAAGTTTTCAATTCGTTTAATTGTTCCTGAGGCGACTTTGGGAAGGGTTTGAGCAAGACAAGTGCCGCAGAAGAAGATTGAAATTACCAGCAAGATTCTTTTTTTCATAATGTTAGCCTAATTTTTGAGTATTTTGGTTACTCTTTAAAACTTCACAAATATAGTATTGCATAAGCAGCTTTATTTTGTCTGTTTTATCTTTAAAATGTGTAATATTACCATAATTACAATAAAAAAATTTGATTCAAGCTAAAATGAAGGCAATTTACGAGTTGGTAACTCAAAAAACCGAAAGTTCCTTTTTGGCCCGTCGATTTAGTTTGCCCAAATTTGATGGACCTTATCATTTCCATCCCGAAATTGAACTTACCTACATTGAAAGGAGCAGCGGAACCCGTTATATTGGTGGTAAAGTTTCAGATTATAAACCAGGAGATATGGTATTGCTTGGCAAAGATGTTCCACATTGCTGGCATGGTGTAACTGAATCGAAGTATTCCGAATCGATTGTTATTCAGTTTCGCCGTGAGTTTTTAGGGGAAGCATTTTGGAATCTGGACGAACTGACGGCGGTAAGAATTCTTTTGGAAAAGGCCAATTCAGGTATCCACATCAGCGGAAAAACCAGAGATGCAGTAGCTAATAGAATGTTGGCATGTATTAAAGCTGAAGGTATTTACAAAATTTTGTATTTAATCGAAATATTGCACCTTATTGCGCTTTCGAATGAAACAACGATTCTTGATGAACAATTTCAACACTTTGTTGCCTCAGGATCAGATACAGCACGTTTCCAGCATGTATTCTCTTATATCATTGAGAATTACAGGCAAAATATCAAATTGTCTGATGTAGCCGGGATTGCTTGTTTAACACCGACAGCCTTTTGTCGGTATTTCCGAAAGATTACGAATAAGACACTAACTGAAGTTATAACAGAGTACCGCATTAAAAACGCCTGTCAGCTGCTAAGGCATACAGAAAGACCGGTTGCAGATATATGTTTTGAAAGTGGTTTTGGAAATCTTTCTCATTTCACCCGAAATTTTAAAAGTATTGTTCAAAAGTCACCTTTAACTTACAGAAAATCATTTAACTCACAAAAAAGCCCGGATTAGCAACCTTCCGGAGAGGTGCTTCCGGGATTTCATTACTTTTGCCGCAAAACATTCTAATACCTTATGAGCTCAGCAGAAAAACCCGGATTAGTCCCTTATTATAAGTTGCGAACAGAGATAGACTCATTGTGTGAATCACTTGAAAAGGTACATTCAAAACAGTTGAAATGCAAGAAAGGTTGCGACCTCTGCTGTATGGCAATTTCAGTTTTTCCTGTAGAGTTTTTTGCAATTCAGGCAGAACTGAATCTTGAGTCATTGTCTGGTCTGCCTGTACCAAAGGATGAAGATCAGTGCAGGTTTCTAGTAAATCATAGTTGTACGATTTATAATTCCCGCCCTGTGATTTGCCGTACACATGGCTTACCCTTACTTTATATGAGTATGGAGAGTGATGAATATGAGTTGTCACTCTGTGAGCTCAATTTTACCGACTATGATTTTGAAGATTTTGATGAGGAGAATACCTATCCGATGGACAGGATCAACAGCCAGCTTTACCAGATCAATAAGAACTTTGTAGTTTGTTTAGAAGATGCAAAATATACTGAGCAGGACCGGATTCCGTTGGCTGAATTGATTTCTAAATAAGAGTAAGATAGATCCTTTACTTAAAAATCAGGATTGAGAAATCAAATAATCAAATACCAAAGCGGCGAGATATCAGCCAGCCTACAGTTGCCGCTTCCTATGTTACCAAGCCGTTAAATCCCACGTAATCCTGGATAATTCTCGTACTTTTTGCCTATTTTTGTACAGCAAAAAAATAATATTGCATCGAAATAAATTGCTTATCGTAATAATAATCCTATAGATATATTTATCATGGCAGAATTTATTTATCAAAAACCTTTTCCGCTCGGGAAAGACGCCACAAAGTACAGATTGCTCACCAAAGATTTTGTATCAACCCTGGAAGTTGATGGCCGCAAGATTTTAAAGGTCGCCCCTGAAGGTCTTGAATTATTGGCTAAGGAGGGGTTTGCAGATGTCTCTTTTTACCTCAGGGAGGCGCATCTTGAAAAACTGGCTACCATTTTAAAGGATGATGAAGCGAGCGATAACGATATTTTCGTGGCTTACACCATGTTACTGAATCAGGTTGTCTCGGCGGAAGGGGAATTGCCGACCTGCCAGGATACCGGAACTGCAATTGTAATCGGTAAAAAGGGTGAGAATGTGTGGACCGGAGGTGACGATGCAAAGGCATTATCCAAAGGAATCTATGATACCTACCAGGATCGTAACCTGCGCTATTCTCAGGTTGTCCCTTTCACGATGTTTGAAGAAAAAAATACTGGGAATAACCTCCCTGCCCAGATCGACCTTTATGCCACTGAGGGAAACAGTTATGAGTTTCTGTTTGTCACCAAAGGTGGCGGATCTGGGAATAAGACATTTCTATATCAGCAGACTAAGTCATTGCTAAATGAGGAGAACCTTTCAAAGTTTATCAAAGAAAAAATCAAGGATTTGGGGACGTCTGCCTGTCCTCCTTATCATCTTGCTGTTGTCATCGGTGGTACTTCGGCAGAAGCTACATTGGCCACAGTGAAGAAAGCCTCAGCCGGCTATTTCGATCATCTTCCAACTAAAGGGAATGAAGGGGGACAGGCCTTCCGAGATCTCGAATGGGAAGAGAAAATTACAAAGATTTGTCGCGAAAGCGGAATCGGGGCACAGTTTGGCGGAAAATATTTCGTTCATGATGTCCGGGTAATCCGCTTACCAAGGCATGCTGCCTCATGTCCTGTTGGCATTGGCGTGAGTTGCAGTGCGGATAGGAATATTAAAGCTAAAATTACAGAAGATGGGATCTTCCTTGAAGAACTTGAGCGCGATCCGAAACGTTTTCTTCCTGCTGAGGCACCATTTATGCAACCGGCTGTCGATATAGATCTTGACCGTCCGATGGATGAGGTGCGACAGGAACTTTCGAAATATCCTGTCAAAACAAGGTTAAACCTCAAAGGAACACTGATTGTCGCCCGTGATATTGCCCATGCGCAGATCAAGGAGATGATCGATGCAGGTAAGCCAATGCCTGAATATTTCAAAAATCATCCGGTTTACTATGCAGGTCCAGCAAAAACGCCAAAAGGGATGGCTTCCGGAAGTTTCGGACCTACGACCGCCGGGCGTATGGATAGCTATGTGGATCTATTTCAGGAACTTGGTGGGTCGATGATTATGCTGGCAAAGGGTAACCGCTCGAAACAGGTTACAGATGCCTGCAAGAAACATGGCGGTTTCTACCTCGGTTCAATAGGAGGTCCTGCTGCAATTCTGGCAAAGGACAGCATCAAGTCAGTAGAAATCGTTGATTTTGAAGAGCTTGGAATGGAGGCTGTGCGGAAGATTACAGTTGAGAATTTCCCTGCATTCATTATTGTGGACGATAAGGGGAATGATTTCTTTGCGGAGCTAAAATAG
>CAIOOC010000836.1 GCA_903859795.1 uncultured Bacteroidia bacterium | reverse complement strand
TTGCAGTCTTTTTGCCAAAACTCATAGCATCCAAATAAAAAGTTTAAAACTCATAATTAATATTCCATTTGAATTCCTGACCGGGTTCAACCTTTATTTTGATAAAAGGCTCGGGGCAAATCGTTGCTGAGCAAGCCCAGAAAGCAAGTTGCATAATTGGCCTGTCGCAAGTAATCCTAACTTTTGCTCCAGTAGTTTGGTTCTCAATTCTGATATCGAAGTCTTTTACTGTGGTACCATACCCTACAAGAGCTCCGCAGTATACTGTTTCATCCTTTTTTAGATTTCGGGTAAACAGGATCTTATTCCCTTCAATTTTAGCAAGTTCTCCGATACCAGGTCCCTTCCCGTTTAAATTGAAAGGAAATATAATTGAAAAATCCGGACCGATTGGCTGTTTATCAATAAAAAAGAAATTGTGACTATACACATTTGTTTCGATGGTCCGGCTCCCGGTATTTCTCAGGGTATGGGCAAGTATCATCTGAGGTTTACCCTTAACAAGGAGGACTGCCTTTTCATACCAATAAGAATAATTTGTACTATGCAGCTGATGAATAAACCGGATCTGGTCAGATTGCTTTTTAACGCTCCAATTTCCACGATTCAAAATGAGATATGGATTGCCGGATGTGTAAGGTTTGTCATCTGATTTTGAAAGTACCCCTATCCCTATTTTCAAAAACCCATCTCCCCGCTTTGTTTCTGTGTAATCCAACGGTGCAAATTCTTCAACCGGTCCCATTATGCTATCACGAATATCATGATCGTAACCAGCGAACCATCGTCCGAAGTATTCATGATTGTTATAAACCAGGCTTAACAAATTTCCTGACCAGTCGAACCGTGAACCCTGATAATAGCAATTGAGGGAATCGGGAATATAGAATCTTGCATGAATAAGGCCATTGCTGATCTCTGCCTGCGGAAATTTATCAGTGGTCATGGCACAAACAGCTAAAATGGGAAACAAAAAATATAAGAATCGCATTCCACAAATTATATAAAAGTAAGATTAAGTAATAATAGAATTATTGCACCAAAATCATTTGAGTTGAGCTATTGATTCTGGTTTTAGTTAAACTGTCTTTATCTGTATATGCATATCAGTTACTCGGAGATCATTTACAAAAGAAATTGTGGTTATATACCTATCAAAGATGAAATCTAATTTAATGATTACCAATTACTTTTGCAAGCGGCAGCCATGAACGATAGTGATTACCTGTTTGTCCGGCGCTCGAGAAATCGCACACAGTGATTTTTGCCCCGCTCCTATCTTTTAGAACACCATATATCCAAGGATCAATTGAGCCAATATATTTCTGACGTTCAAACGTCAATGAGGCAATCTCCAGATCAGGTATTTGCAACGGATCAAAATTGTTGAATCGTGCATCATAGGTTAACAGGACAGGTCCCCGAAAAACCGATACTTTCCCTTTATATGCCTCATCTCCAAACCAGAATCGCAATTTAAAGTCGAGAGTCAGTTCAATCCGGTCATCCGATTTCCAGGGCCGTTTAAGGGCCAGGTAGGATCCGGGCTCAACCTTTTCAGAAATAGCTTTACCATTTATCTTGACGCCAGTGTTTACCGACCAGAATGGAATCCTCAGTTTCAAAGTAAAGGTTTCAGGTTTCTTCAGAGTCAAGGCAAGTTTGACGAGACCTTCGGCAGGATATTCAGTCTCCTGAGCGATAGTCATTTGGTTATCAGATGGCAGTTTCATGGTCATCTTTCCAGGTCCGTAGAAATTCAGTATTGTTGCATCATCCGATTGCATAAGTGCCCATTCTGAGATCATTCCCAGCGGGCGGTAGGCATTGACAGAGCAGCAGTTCAGATCGGGACCTGCCGCTGGGGCCTGTCCTGCGAGTTCAGTCCCAAACTGACGCGTCCCATCCATCGGAGAGTTGTATACGCAGGTCCTGCCGCTATAAGGTATTGCACCCAGGGCACTGTTAAAAGTGCTCCATTCAATCTCATCCGCCACTTTTGAATTGCCTGTAATCCGGAGTATATCGGTCGAAAATGCTGTCCAGGCAACGGTACAGCAGGTTTCGATTGCCCCCTCATGATAGGGTGAGCCTGTGAATCCTTCTCCGGCAGTTATTCCGCCCGTATTATGTCTGTCGCCATCAACGCCAAACCGATAGATCTTCTCAACGGCAGTTCGGTATTTTAGATCTCCGGTAAGTCTGTAAAGTTCGCCAAGCGCCTGCCAGTCATGAATTGCTTCCCACCTGTGCCTCGGAAATTCAATAATTGATTTTCCGTCCAATACTGAAACGAGATATTTACCTGCCCTGGGTTCATTCCAAGCTTCGTTGACGATATAGTTTGCCAGATCCAGATA
>CAIOOC010000835.1 GCA_903859795.1 uncultured Bacteroidia bacterium | reverse complement strand
GTATCGGTTTTATCCTCCTGGTCTATGATTCCGGCCTCAATTCCTGGGCGAAGGACTACCGGGTAGCGTTTCTTTTGCATCCTCATATTGATCATTTCGACAAGCAAAGAGAAAAATACTGCAAAATAAATATATCCCTTAGGTACCTCGACGTGAAGCCCCTGGAGCACGAGCATAAAACCGATCAGAATCAGAAAGGAGAGTGCCAGGATTTCGATAGTAGGGTGATCTGCAATAAATTTACCGATCACACCGGCAAAGAATATCATGATAAACAAGGAGATAACAACGGCAAGAATCATAATAGACAATTGATTTGTTAACCCTACAGCGGTAAGAATGGAATCGAATGAGAAAACGATATCCAACAGAATAATCTGAATTATCACCTTAGATAATACCGATCCTCCACCCGACTGACTAACCTGGTGCATATTTTCCATTCTTGCATGAATCTCAGATGTACTTTTAGCCAGAAGAAACAAACCTCCACCCATAAGAATCAATTCCCGAATACTGAATCCCAATCCAAAAACAGTAAAGAGAGGCTCAATCATTTTCTGGGTCATCCAAGAGATGATTGTCAAAAGAATAATCCTGAAGATCAGAGCTATACTAAGTCCTAAACGTCTGGCATATTGTTGCTTATCGTGAGGTAGTTTGTTTGTTACTATTGAAATAAAGATAACATTATCGACGCCTAAAACAATCTCAAGAAAAGTAAGGGTGACCAGGGCAATCCAGGCCTCTACACTAAAAAGAATCTCCATTTTCAATTAAATTTGATTTATTTCCATGTTTCTAAGAAATGAGAATTCAGCATATTCCAGGACATAATTATCTGGCAGATTCGTACAAATATAAAAATATTATTTTAGTGAGGGGAGGGGAAACACTGGCTGGATTGTTAATTGCACTTAAAGTACAAAAAGTGAGACAATCCAAATACACCCAAAAACAGTTATGCCCATAATAACGGTTGCCGTTGAATATATCTTTAGGGTAACCTCTGTGTGCAGGTCCGAAAACCTTGTAATTACCCAGAAATAGGCATCATTCGCATGTGAAATCATCATTGAGCCAGCACCCATAGCGAGTGCAGCAAAGAGTCTTCCCATTTCGGAATCAAGTCCAAGCAATGGAAGCATTGGTTCAATGAACGATGCAGTAGTGATAATCGCAACAGTTGAAGAACCCTGGGCTGTTTTCATCAGAAAGGCGATCAGAAACGGAACTGCTAACCCTAATCCTGTCTTGCTTAGAAACGTTCCTGCTTCAATTCCGATTCCTGTTTCTTTGATTACCATCCCAAACATACCACCGGCAGCCACAATAATCAGAATGGGGCCTGCCTTTTCAATTGCCGCTTCAAATACTGAATTCAGATTTTTTATCCCTTTATCAATCAATAGCATAAAAGAAAATAGAACACCAATAAACAGAGCAATAACCGGCTGCCCGACAAACAAAACTGATTTAACAAATATATTTTGATCTCTAAGTCCCCAAAGGCTTAATACTGAGGCAATGGTAATGAGTATAAGAGGAAGAAGAATTGGTAACAGCGATAGGAAAACCGATGGGAGTATACTTTGTTCTTTATCGGTTAAATCTATAACGAAATGTGCCGGGTCATAACCTTTGTTTTTAGTCATCAGGTATGTCCAAATATAGGCGCTAATAGTTCCGGGGATTGCAAAAATAATACCGCCAAGAATAAAGTAACCAAGATTTACTCTGATGATTCCTGCAGCGGCTAAAGCCCCGGGGTGTATCGGGACCAAACAATGAACCGAATAGAGGGAACATGCCAGGACAATGGCTATGAATGGCATCCCAATCTTGGATTTGGCACTAAATGATTTAGCCAATCCGCTTAAAATAATAAAACCAGAATCGCAAAAAATAGGCAGCCCTGCTAAAAATCCTGTAATTCCCAACGCCAAAGGGGCGCGCTTTTCACCTGTTCTGGAGAGCATATAGGTTGAAATACTCAAAGCCCCACCTGTCTTATCCAATACAATGGCGATGATTACCCCGAATATAATAAGCAAACCAATTGACCCCATCGTACTTCCAAATCCTTCTTTTAAAATTTTGACAATATCTGAATTTGGAATTGCCGTAACCGCCAGGAAAAGAGAAACCAGAAAGAGCGATAAAAAGGCATTCAGCTTCAGGGCTGAAGTTAAATAAATAATAGCTATAATGCTGAAAAGCACTAATAACGAAATAATTAAAACGCTCATTTAAATTGGTTTAATATTTATTTTCTCTTCTGATCTTCGAGCCGGAACTCCTTTTTCTCTTTCTGGTCTTTTTTCACCTCTTTTTCGTCATCAATTAAAGGGGAATTCTGTATGGCTTTCCAGTCAAACTTCTCATCCAGTGGCGTTAGTGCTTTGTTGGGATCAAAAATTTGCAGATCTGAAGGCAGTGCATTATAGGGAGTATAATCTGGCGTTGAGGTGAAGAAGTCAGCAAAATCAGTTGCTGCGGCATCGTATTGGTTCAGATATGGCATACCAAGAACATTCCAGAAGGTTTTAAAAATGCTTCCGAAGCTATAATGAACCGATGAAACAAAATTTCTTTTGACAAAAGGTGAAATGACCATGAGCACGCTTCTGTGAGCATCTATATGATCGATCCCGTTTTGTGCATCGTCTTCGGTGATTACAATAGCCATATTTTTCCAGAACGAGGAATGTGACAAGTACTCAACGATCCTCCCGACAGCCAGATCATTATCGGCCATATAACTCTCCCTGAAGGGAAATCCGGCTTTTGGTCGCTCTTCTGCACCATGATCGTTCGGGATTATAATTGTAATTATGGCAGGCATTGGTCGATTGGATTTAATCCATTTCTCGTCAAACTCACTTATAAACTGAGTGATTCTGAACTGATCAGGAATAGCCATATTAAAGGTGGCATACTTTTTTGAAGTCCGGTCGTATAAAGGTTTTGGCAACGGAAAATTTGCAAAATGCTTTACCCCGGTAGTTTTATACGAGTCGTCATAAAATGAAGGGTCGAACATCACTCCACAACCAAAATTGTAAAACGCAACATTGTTCCGTTCGAGGTGGTCCCACATCGACCCCGCCTCGTTATAATCTTCAGGATAAATAGCTCCGGCTGATCCATTCATACCCAGGCTTCCGGGTGCTTTTGAGCTGGCTTTGTAATTACGGTTTCCTCCATAACTTGCAGGGACACTCGTTTCAACCCATTCATTCGGATAGGTGTTGACCAGCCACCGGTGGCCATCGGCGGAGACATCAGAATCGACGTAAAAATTATCAGAGATAGCAAATTGGTTTGCCAGTTTCAGATGATTTGGCATCACCGTTGTATTACTTACTTTATGGGTTTTGTTTCTGTTTGTAAATGATACCCCCCGGCCGTAACGGGCTATCGATGGATCTCCTCTTCCTTTTTCCATCTGACCGAATATTTCATCATAGGTTCGGTTTTCCTTTGTAATAAAAACGAGGTATTTGATGGGTGAATTCTTTTCTCCTCCAAAAGCCGGTATTGGATTATCTCCTCTTCGTTTTTTTACAATGTTGTAATCTTCAATTTTATAATTGTTTTCAACAACCTTTTTTGTAAGGGAGGTTAATTGCTGATCATCAGGTATATGCATGACAGATACGGTACCCTTCATCAGATTTCCAATGTAACTGCCTTCGTTACCCTCGCTGAAATTCTTTCCCCCGTTGGGACCGCTGCCAAACCCCTTGGCATTACTCACTACGAGCGATTTGCTGTCGGGAGTGACCTCAAGTTTTGCTGGAAACCATCCTGCAGGAATATGTCCGACGACCTTCAATGTTGGAATATCAATTACTCCAATCGCATTAATCCCTGACTCGGCTACGAAAAGCCTTTTCTGATCAGGGGAAACTGCCAGTCCAAAAGGGATTACGCCACGGAATTGTTTTACTTCAGGACTAAGTTTGAGAGAGATTTCAGTTGCTATTGTGTCTTTAAGAATGTCAATCACAGAGATATTGTCATTAGTCCCATTGCTCGCAAAAACATAACGGTCGGTAACAGCTAAAGAGTTTGGGCTAGAACCACCAACCGCAGGAATCCCTTCGATCATTTCACCAACCAGGGCTCCGGTTTTTATTTTGGACAAAATCTCGGGATGAGCAGGATTTTTTAACGAGAATGACCAGACTGAGAATGATTCTGGGACATTTGGATCTCCCAGACCAGGAATGTACTGAGAATCAATTTTCATTCCATCTTTCATCGCTTTAGTTCCAAAGGCGAATGGGGGGAAGTCAAGAGCATGTTTATAATCATTGCGGGTCTCTAAGTCGCCGATCTTACTGTATTCGAACATACCGACATTGGTCACATAAGCTTTCCTTCCATTTTGAGATAGAACAACTCCGAAAGGATACCTTCCGGTTTTTGCACTTCCAACCATCTTCCTACTCTTTGTATCGACCACAATCAACCGAAATAGCATCTGATCTACTGCATATAAATAGCGGCCATCTTTGCTTAGTTTCATATCTCCAATATATCCGTCCGGCGCTTTTTCACCCGATGGGTATATCGAACAGTCGACTGAATCAAGTTTAGCCCCAGATTCAGCTGAAAACAAATAGATCTTATTTGTCTGCCCTGCCGCGACATAAACAATCTTATTGTCAGGTGATACAGCAAGCCCCATAAAAACTGAAGCCAGAACCCCCGAATCGGATGAAGGGCCTGGAGGCACTTGTAGAACTGTTGGATGAGCAGTTTGTAAGTTCTTAATTATAGAAATGCAAAGGGGAGAGGTGCCTGAATTTGCTGTAATTGCGAAGGTTCCGTCAGGGCTAAGCGTTAATCCGTAGGGATGAGGTGCAACTTCAATCGATTTTCCACAGGGCGTTAACAACCTGCCATTTGGGATAACTGTCACTCCTGATTTGTTAATCTGAGTATACAAACTTCCGGATGGCGCGGATACAATTGTTAATCCAGGGAAAATTTTCTGCCCGGTTAAGTCATAAAATATCAGGCAGAAAAGCAGAACAAAAACATTCTTTAAGATCATATTTTTAAATTTTATCAGTATCAATTTAACCATAATCCGCCTGAGTACGATGTGAAAAAGTTTAAATCCAAGATTTTGATTAATAGGTGGATTTATCCTCAAAATCTTCCCTGAGAAAAAACCTTGTCCCTGACTCGCTCATCTCCATCCCGACGATCCCGATTACAATTAGATTTACGAGTATCTTTTCACCTTTCCAGCGGGGAAGTTTAGCTTTTCTGGCGAACTGGTTAAGAGAAAGATGTTGTTCAGATTCAAGTAAGGTGAGTACCCGTTTTTCCTCGTCTGTGAAGCTAATAAAAACTCCCCGGGGATTTTTCTCCTGCTCCCACACCTTTAGCAGGATACCTGGAGCAACAATATTCTGGTCATCTTTACGGATATATACAAGCCATTTTCCCTCGTCGTTCTGAGCATAATGGGGAATTCCAGCACTCCTGGGTATCACAATTTCCAATACAGTCTTTCCTTCGATTACCCATTGTTGTGTCTGAAAATCTACCGGAGGCTTGCTGTAGAGTTTTGCCGCTGCTTCTGCCATGTAATATTCTTCGTCACTTTTTACTCCGGCAACCGAGCCATTATCCCTGATCCCCAGCAATAAACGGCCTCCGTCGGCATTGGAGAATGCGACCATTGACCGCGCAATTTTACGCGAATCGTTAATACAATATTTAAAATCCTGCTTCTGGTGCTCCCCTTCAGCAATCATTTTGAATAATCTCAGACTCATTGCATAAATAACTTATTGAGCTGGCTATTTGTTTAAAATTCTGACGGCTGGCAATAGGCAACATGCAAGTTGAATCAAGCCATAAATTTATTGAAATTCTAAAATAATAATCTTTTAAATTAAAGAATTTATATGATTTGAACGTGAGCAAGACGCCAGTTGCCTACTGCCAGACGCTAATAGATCACCTTCATTACACACTGAGCACAGTCGAAATCGAGCCTTAATTCATTTCTCCCATCGTTAAGAAAAAAAGGTTCACTGAAATTGTCAGGTTTGGTACCCCCAAATTTAGGACAAAATCCCAATTGGTATTTCAGACAATGCCTGGTGGTCATTACGGTCTTCCCATGATGCTCAGATTGTCTTTCGAACGCCATTCCCGGATTTTCAACACCATGACGCATAAAGAATTGTCTTGCTAACCTGTTGCTGATATTTCCTTCAAAACCAATATGTTTTGAAGGGTAAGGAAAGCTATTAGGCTCATTAATAATGTTATCCGTAGTCTTTACCATTCGAAATTCAGTCAGTTTATCAAGTAGATTCCGTCTGATTGCATTGAGTGCCGAAGCCTGGAAAAAATATTTTTCAGTTCCATTAGTTTCCAGTTTGGATACAATATATGGCGTTTCACCTGTTTTTGAAAGTTGATGGATAATTGTCTCTTTCGATTTTTCAGGATCGCGGGCGGAAGTTTTAGTAAGCTCCTGATTTATTGTGACATTAATTCCTGTTTCATCAATGACCTTGAACAGAAATCCGTTTTTAAGTTCACCTATTTCGATATTTACCCTGATTTTCCGAAGGGTCAGATCGGCATTAAGTTCCTGCTGGAAATGATGGTCGTAATTTCGATAAATTTTGGCACCAGTAAAAATTCCGTTCATCTTGTCTGGAAAGATTCTGGTATTCTCAGATGTATTTACCTTAATTCCAACGCTTTCTCCAGATTTTTGAATAAACACCAAACCATCGTTATTCGCAATTTTCAGCGTGGTAGCGAGTTCAAAATAGTTTTGTGCAACCATCGTCACTAATCCCGCAGGTTCTCCCAGAAATTTTGGGGAACCAAAAGATGTGATCTCCTTTGACCGGCCATAGAGGAAATAATTGGTAGCGCCACGATTAAACGACTTCGCAGGATTGGTCTCAAAGTTTACGGTCACTTTACCTGCAGAGGCTGGTTTAAAATCAGAGCGGTCCTCCAGGAAAGCGTCAATCTTTTGACGGTAGAATGCAGTGATATTTTTCACATAATCGACCTCTTTCAGGCGGCCTTCAATTTTAAGAGACTGAACACCCGCTTCCACCAGGTCATTGATAGAATGAGATTGATTGAGGTCTTTGAGCGACATCAGGTGCTGATCGGAGGTAATAACTTTTTTTTCAGCATCGTAGAGCGTGTAAAGTTTTCGGCATGGTTGCGCACAGGCTCCCCTGTTCGCGCTACGCCCTCCAATAGCATGACTAAGATAACAGCGGCCGCTGAAACTCACACATAGTGCACCGTGAACGAATGCTTCCAGCTCTATTGAGGTCTGATTCCGGATCTCCCTTATTTGTTCAAGAGTCAGTTCACGTGCAAGAACCGCACGTTTAAAATGAACAGCCTCCAAAAATTTCAATTGTTCAGGAAGGTAGTTGTGAAGCTGGGTACTTGCATGCAATGCGATTGGTGGTAAATCCATTTCAAGGATACCAAGGTCCTGAATAATTAAAGCATCGATGCCAATTTCATATAGATTATTAATCTGACTTCTTGCTTCTTCCAATTCATTGTCATACAATATAGTATTGAGAGCAACAAACACTTTTACACCAAAAATATGGGCTTCAGAAACTAATTTTTCTATATCCTGTATCGAATTGCCAGCATTTTCCCGTGCACTAAATTTCGGACCGCCAATGTAAATTGCGTCTGCCCCGTGCCTAATTGCCGCTCGACCACACAAGAGATTCTTTGCCGGAGCAAGTAATTCAATTGTTTTGGCAGATATCATCGGTTAAAATTTGCATTTTTTATTTTGCATTGATTCTATTAGTCCTTATGCTCTTTAGCTTTTTCCGCTTCCAACGCTTCCCAATATTCCAGAGCCCTTCTGGTGTGAGGAATAACGATAGTACCCCCTACAAGATTTGCGACCGAGAAAATCTCGAAAAGCTCTTCAGCACTTAAACCCAGCTCATGACACTTTTCAAGGTGATATTTCACACAGTCATCACACCTCAATACCATCGAACTGACAAGTCCGAGCATCTCCTTTGTCCTAGACGTAAGCGCCCCATCCATATAGGTGTTTGTATCAATATTGTATATTCTCTTCATCACCTTATTATCTGAAGCCAGAATTTTCGCGTTCATATTTTCCCTGTAGGAACGAAAATTGTCAATTAACTCACTCATATTAAACTATTTTGAAGTATTTGTCAGATTTTTATCATTCGGGTAATTTCCACAAAAGTATCACCATTTAACCATTCTTAGTATGAAAATGACAATTAAAAGTTAATGAACAATTAATACTTGTCAATTGTCATATATTTCAAGCCAATTGAATTTGCTTATATTTGCAGGATAAAAAATACAGGAAAATGAAATAGCCATGATTGCTAAATACCAGCGATAGTAAGAATCTTTTCATGGCTATTCCATCTGACCATTAATTGTCAATTTATTTTCAGATGAAACCCTCATGAGCCGGCCTTCACAAAAAGGATGAATAAAATTCACGAGGGTTCCACGAGAATCAAGAATCTAACAATAAGTAAGTTAATCTAAATTTATTCGAGTGAAATATACGATCATCCTGCTTTTGTTATTTACGTCTGTAGTTGGATTTTCTTCGAAACTCCGGACGTCTGTTGCGGTGAACGGGGCAAATGACCCGGATTCTCTGAAGATATGGGAAAAGCTTAACATACAATGTGATTCAAGGATTAACGAGCTCCTCAGACAGCAGGCAGATCAAAGTCGGAAGAGTAGTACAATGAGTGGATTCAGGCTGCAGCTTTTTTTTGGATCCGGAGAGAATGCACACCAACAGGCAATCAGAATCAAAACCGAATTCCTCTCCTCATATCCCGATGTTAAAACGTATTTATTTTTTAAATCACCGGACTTCATTGTAAGGGTAGGAAACTTCAGAACAAAAAGTGAAGCATTAAAAATGCAGAAATCACTGCTCTTTAAATTCCCAAATGCTTTTATTGTTGCTGAGGAGATTGCTTTACCCGAATTATTAAATTTAACAACAATAAACTAATCAGGAATATCCAGGATGAGCGAACAAATAAAACATGAATGTGGAATTGCCCTGATCAGATTGCTTAAACCACTGGAATACTATCGCTTAAAATATGGCACCTGGCAATACGGGGTGAATAAGCTCTACCTGTTAATGGAAAAGCAGCATAACCGGGGGCAGGATGGGGGAGGAGCAGTTGGAGTGAAGCTTAATGTATCTCCCGGGAAAGAGTATATTTTTCGGCATAGGTCAGTAGATCCTAATCCAATCAAAGATGTTTTTGGAAAGATCTATAAAGAGTTTAATCATGCTGCCGTTAACTTTCCCCAGAGTTTTCACGATCCGGTGTGGGCTAAGGAAAATCTCCCTTTTGCTGGTGAAGTTTACCTTGGACACCTTAGATACGGCACCTTTGGCCGCAACAGCGTTGAATATACACATCCGGTGATGCGTCAAAACAACTGGCGTTCACGAAGCCTTGTCCTGGCTGGCAATTTTAATCTCACTAATGTCGACGAATTGTTTGATTTGCTTGTAGAACTTGGTCAGCATCCCAAAGGGTTCACAGATACGGTTACGATTCTTGAGAAGATAGGCCATTTTATTGATGAAGAGAATGAGGTTTTATTCAGACAACACAAAAACGAGGGGTATAAAAATAAAGAGATCTCAGGCTTAATTGAGAAAAAACTTGACATTCGGAAAATCCTCGAGCGCGCCAGCCGCGACTGGGATGGTGGTTATACAATAGGCGGAATTCTAGGTCATGGGGATGCTTTCGTTGTTCGTGATCCGTGGGGTATCCGTCCTGCGTTTTATTATGCCGATGATGAGATTGCCGTCGTTGCTTCAGAGAGACCTGTTATCCAGACGGTAATGAATGTCGGATGGAATGAAGTAAATGAGATTAAACCAGGTAATGCCTTGATAATCAAAGCTGACGGAACCGTGAAGCATGAGCTGGTTCGAATTCCCCAAATTCGCAAGTCGTGCTCCTTTGAACGGATTTATTTTTCACGGGGTTCTGACCGCGATATTTATCTTGAACGTAAGAAGTTAGGAATACTTTTGGCTCCGATAATCCTGGAAAAGGTAAATCACGATCTTAAAAATACCGTTTTTTCCTATATCCCAAATACTGCTGAGACAGCTTTCATGGGAATGATGGAGGGAATCAGAAGCGAGCTGATAAATTGGAAAAAGGAGAAAATCCGGGCTTTAGGAGCCACAATCAGTGACACTGACATTGAAGAAATTATATCGGTCCAGCCACGTACTGAGAAAATTGCCATCAAGGATGTAAAGATGCGCACTTTCATTGCTGACGACTCTAGCCGCGATGATCTTGTGGGTCATGTTTATGATGTAACTTATGGCATTGTTGAAAATCACAAAGATACTCTGGTTGTAATTGATGACTCTATCGTACGTGGGACTACTTTAAAACAAAGTATTTTAAAGATACTTGACCGGTTGAAACCCAAAAAGATAATTATCATCTCATCTGCACCTCAGATTCGCTATCCGGATTGTTACGGTATTGATATGGCTATTCTTGGAAAATTTGTTGCATTCGAAGCTGCAATTGGCTTACTCAAAGATACGGGGCAATCAAAAGTCATTGATAGCGTTTACAAGAAATGTAAACAACAGCAGCACCTGCCTAAGGAGGAGATGGTCAATTTTGTGACCGATATCTACAAACCATTTACAGACGAACAGATATCGGCTAAAATTGCCGAATTGCTTAAGCCCAACGATTGCAGAGCCGAAGTTGAAATCGTTTACCAGACGGTTGACAATCTGCATAAAGCTTGTCCTAATGATCTGGGAGACTGGTATTTTACAGGCGACTATCCTACTCCTGGTGGTAATAAAGTGGTAAACACTGCCTTTATAAATTTCATCGAAGGAATTAAGGGACGAGCGTATTAAAAATGCAAAGTGAGAAATATGAAGTATAAAATGCAAAATAGTATTGCACTTTGAATTTTTCATTTCTTTATTCTCTATCTCCCCCTTTTCCTCCCGTTCGCTTTGGTTTCACGGAGCTGAGAGCTCTTCTGATTAAAGCTGAATGAACTTTTTGACTGATGTGGCTTTTTCTCGTGAAAGGCCCCTTTGAATTCAGGATTCGCCAGACGTTTTTGCCGGTCTATTTCGCGATCAATG
>CAIOOC010000834.1 GCA_903859795.1 uncultured Bacteroidia bacterium | reverse complement strand
CCTTAAATAGAAGCTAAACAGAATTATCGTCCATAAGATGCATATTATAGAAATTGGAACAATCGAAAGTAGCAACTTAAATCTTCAACTAATGTGCTGATAGGTCTATTGGAGAATTTGAAAAATATAGGAGTATTTTTAGCTTGCAATACTTTTAGTTTATTTGAGCAAAGTAAACGTTCAATTGTTGTACTAATTTACATCGCAGAAATATGCTTGAACTTAAAAATATATATAAGACCTACAATCAGGTAACAGCTGTAAAAGATGTTAGCCTGACAATTGGAAAGGGAGAGTTCTTTTGTCTTTTGGGTCCAAGCGGGTGCGGCAAGACAACCATTCTGCGTATGATAGCAGGATTTGAAAAGGTTACGAGTGGTAATATTCTACTTGACGGTACTGATATCACCTACGATCCGCCAAACAAGCGGGATGTAAATACTGTTTTTCAGAACTATGCTCTTTTTCCCAATTTCAATGTTTGGGACAATATTGCGTATAGTCTGATGATTAAAAAAATCTCCAGGGAAGAGCAGGTTGAAAGGATTTCATCGGTAATTCGACTCGTCGGATTAAATAGTTTTGAAAAGCGGATGCCTGCAAATTTATCAGGAGGCCAGCAGCAGCGTGTAGCCTTAGCCCGTGCACTGATAAACGAGCCACGAATTCTGCTCCTTGATGAACCACTAAGTGCATTGGATAAAAAGATCGCAGAGCAAACGCGCAACGAACTCTCCGAATTGCAAAAAAGGGTAGGAATCACCTTTGTTTTCGTAACCCACAACCAGATTGAGGCGTTAGCACTTGCCGACAGGATTGCGGTTATGAATAATGGGGTCATTGAACACTGTGATCAACCCAGACAGATTTATGAAAGACCCTTGACCCATTTTGTAGCTGATTTTATTGGGAGCATGAACTTTTTTGACTGCACCATTACCGGAACAGACGGGCAAAATACAATCCTTAAGATACCCGAACTTGGCCAACTCGTCTTAAATCAAATAGTAACCAACCAATCATCAGCCAGGAATATTTTCTGTATCCGGCCTGAGCGGATAAAAATCAGCATGTTAAAGCCTGCTAGCTACGAAAATGGTTTCTCCGGTGTCATCAGTAAAAAATCATACCTTGGCGAAATAACAAAATTTGTTGTTGAATTATCAAATAAAAAGGAGGTTATTGTCATTGTCCAGAATTACCTGCTTCAATTATCGAATGAGTTTTACGATATTGGCGAGCCTATTTTTGTGATCTGGAGTAAAACCTCGGGGGAGATCATCCATGTTTAAACGAATCAAAACGCAATATTTTCTGATGATGCCGCCTGCATTCTGGTTACTGCTATTTTTTATTGTTCCTCTTATTATTGTCATTGGGTATAGTTTCAGCATGACCGGAACTGAAGGTGGCATAGATCATAAATTAACCCTTGAGCATTATTTTCGCGCATTCAATGGATTATATGTAAGTATATTTTTAAAATCGTTTTTATATGCTCTGGTCACAACTGTGATAACTGTTACAATAGCTTTCCCAATGGCCTATTTCATGGCATTTGCAACGCCCAGAATGAAAATTATAATGATGTTTCTGATCATTCTCCCGTTCTGGACTAATTTCCTTGTCAGGATGTATTCCCTGATGAGCCTCCTGGGGAAGTCAGGATTTATCAATTCAATACTTCTCAATTCAGGTATAATTGAAGAACCACTTAAAATGATGAACAACTCGTTTGGGATGTACGTCGGTTTTGTATACTGGAATTTGCCATTCATGATATTACCGATTTTCTCTTCGCTCGACAGGATAAATATCTCGCTGATTGAAGCTTCGCTCGATCTGGGTGCAACCAAAAATCAGACGTTTTGGAGAATCACGTTCCCTTATTCTGTTCCCGGAGTGGTTGCCGGAATCGTGTTTACATTCATTCCTACTTTGGGTAACTTTATAATACCCGAGTTTCTGGGTGGGCCTGATAACCTTATGATCGGCAACGTGATAACAGCACAATACCTCGAAGTCAGGAACTGGCCATTTGGATCTGCACTGGCCACTGTCCTTACGATGTTTGTAATGATCTTTATCTCAATCTACATCCGCTTCTTCGATCCCGCAAAATCAAAAAACATGGTAACTTTTTAATTATGGCAGGAAACCTGACACGAAAAAATGACCTGAATATTGGACAGGGAACCTGGGTGAAGATCGTCACCATGGCAGGGATCCTTTTCTTAATGTTGCCTCTGATTTTGCTCATCGTCTTTTCATTCAACGAAGGGAGGACCCTGACACGATGGGAAAGCTTTTCGTTAAAATGGTATAAAGCAGTTTTCAGTGATTACAGCCTTTGGTTATCCTTAAAAAACTCATTGGTTATTGCCATCATCAGTACCCTGATCACAACGATACTTGGGACTTTGACCGCTATTTTAATTGGGAAGTACAGATTCAAAGGACGGGATCTTTTTCAGAATATGCTTTACGTGCCGGTAATCCTTCCAGAAATTATTTTTGGAGTCGCAATTCTGGCTTTATTCATGCTGATCAAATTCCCATTGGGCCTCATTTCGATAATTTGTGCACATATCACCTTTAGTTTCCCTTTCACAACACTCATAATCCTGGATAAGGTACTCAATATGCCAGATTCTGTTGAAGAGGCCAGTCTTGACCTTGGCGCCAGCAAATGGCAAACCTTTATTCACGTAGGTCTGCCCAATATTGCCCCCGGGGTTATATCAGGAGCATTATTTGCTTTTACGTTGAGCATCGATGATTTCATAGTCACGTTTTTTACAGCTGGAGTTGGCTCATCAACTCTCCCTCTTAAAATTTATTCATTGATTAAGTTTGGAGTTACTCCTTCGATCAATGCTATCTCAACGATACTAATTGTTTTTACATTTTTTGCACTTCTTTTTACCGACCAGTTACAGAAAAGCGAGCTGATTGGAAAGAAGGTAAAACTCACGCTTGCAGGTGTTATCCTTTTGATTGTTTTCAGCTTGGTTATTATCCCGTTGTTTTCAAACCAGGATAGCAAATTGAACATCTATAATTTTTCGGACTACCTCAGTCCCGAAGTTGTAAAAGATTTTGAAAAAAAAACAGGCATAGAAGTCACGCAGGATTATTATACCAATAATGAGGAGATGCTGTCAAAGCTCCAAATGGGAGTCTCGGGGTACGATCTCATTGTTCCAACCGGCTATATGGTAAAGATAATGCAGTTGAAGGGTTTACTTGCACCTATTAACGAGACTAACATTAAGAACGTTAAATATATAAATCCAAAATTCAGGTTTTTGCCATTCGATCCGACAGGGAAATATTCGATCCCTTACGCTTACGGCTTTACTTCAATTGTCTATAACAGCGATTTGGTTAAAGACACTATAGATTCATGGAAAGCGTTATGGAATAGTAAATACAGGGATAACATTCTGATGACGGATAATATGCTGGAGGTTTTTTGGGTTGCAAACAGAATTCTGGGGCAACCTTTTGATACCGACCCTGTCAAACTGAAAAAAGCGCTGGATTTGCTGTTATTACAAAAGCCGCTTTTAAAAAAATACGAATCAAATACGACAAGAGAATTGATGCTCAACGGCGATGTCTCAATAGCAATGACATGGAATGGTCTAATTGCAAGACTCAATACTGCAGATCCTAAATTTAAACTGGCAACGCCGAAAGAAGGGATCCCCTTTTTTGTTGACAATCTGTGCATTCCTGCAGGTGCCCCTCACAAAGAAAATGCGGAAAAATTCATAAATTTCCTGATTGATCCTGCTAATTCAGCCAGAAATATCGCAATGATCCAGTATCCTATGCCTAATGAAAAGGCCAGGGCGTTGCTCGATCCGTCACTTCGCGATAACCCGATCATGTTTCCTAACCTTACAAATGTTTCCGCGCTTGAATTAATAGAGGATAAAGGAAATTTTAACAAACAAATTGATAAAGCCTGGACCGACTTGATGGCAAGATAAGATTAATACCGGATAGCAAATTACCTCTTTTGGAACAAGATCTCCTTGTTATGAAATTTCAGATTTATCATACGCTTCGATGGAAGATCAATAATTATCAGGGGATTAGCGGCGGACCTGAAACTTTATCCATCAGATAGCTGGTAGTCAGTCCATTCAATCTTAAACCTGACCACGACATTGTATTTCCGGTAACGATAACCGGTATCCGTAGTGCCTGAGGTGGTGGACTGCTGAAGAATTTGCCAAACCAAACCAATAGCAATATAGACACTTATTCCAATATTAGAAACCACAGGTCTTCCCTATTGGAAGGCTGATACCTTAGCAGAATTAAGGTTTGGACCTTATTGAATCCGGGCTGATGATTTCCTAACTTGAATGCTAATCGATTTGTATGCCGGTGTTTGACAAAGATTATTCGTGTTACTAATTGAGGTTAGCTCATTAGCTTCAGGGAAATATGCCGCTGCACAACCTTGCCTGATTGGATAGGGAATGGCATAATAACCTTTCATTTCCCGGATCTTGCCATCATTATTACTTGCGATATCAACCAATTGTTCAGGTGAGATATCACGTTGAACCATGTCATCACTATTCATGAACAATACCCTTCGCTCATTTCGGATTCCACGATATCTGTCATTAAGCCCAAAAATGGATGTGTTAAACTGATCATGACTGCGAATTGTCATCAGAAATAATTCGCCCTTATTCGGGAAATCCATTTCAATCGGGTAGTTACTGAACTGAGCTTTCCCAATATTGGTATTAAATATCCGGTTCTTTAGCGGATTTTCAAGATAAAAACTGTGTTCCGGAACTGCATTTTTACCCAGATCTTTTAGAACGGGAATAACCTCAGAGATTGTTTTGCGGACATAGTGATAATCATCTTCAAAATCCCGCCATTCGATTCCGTTTATTTCTTTCAGTGTAGCCTTAGCCATGCCCGAAATAATCCATATCTCGCTTTTTACATTCGGGGAAGGAGTCGGAAGACAGCCACGCGAAAAACCGATCTTGCCCATTGTATCCTCAACCGAAACCAGTTGTTTAATGCTCTTCTGAATATCCTCCTCCAATCGTGAGAAACATGGTAGAATCAGCGCTTTCTTACCCGTAATCAGGTGACTCATGTTAAGTTTTGTAGAGATCATAACCGTCAACCTGCATTTTTTTATTGCCCGTTTGACAAAAAGTGAATCAGGAAGAGCGGAGGCGAGATTTCCCCCCAGGGAAACCAAAATTTTCGCATGGCCCGAGGCAATCGATTTGATAGCTGGTATTGCACTCATCCCTGGATTCCTCGGCACCTTGATAGAGAATCTTTCTTCGAGTGACTCGAGAAAGGAAACTGGCATATTTTCACCTGCTCCAACGGTTCTTGTACCTTGTACATTACTATGTCCGCGAACAGCGATCAATCCTGAACCTGGTCTGCCAATATTCCCCCGGAGCAACATTAGGTTGGTAATTTCCCTTATTGTTTCAATTGAATTCCGGTGGTGGGTTATCCCAAGGCACCAGGTAGCTATGACAGTCTTCGCATTAATATAGACCTGGGCAGCCTCAACGATCTGGATCTTTTCCACACCACTGGCGGTAATAAGACTATCCCAAGGAGTATTTATAACAGTCTGAAGGTATGATTCAAATCCATTGGTATATTTCTGAATAAAGCCAGAATCAAGAATACCTCCTTCACTATATTCAGTCTCAAGTATCGATTTTACAATTCCTCGTATCAGTGCCATATCGCCATTAATCATGGGCTGAAGATTCAAATATGACAAATAGGTTTGACTTCCAAAATAAGAACCTGTCTCCTGCGGATCAGCAAACCCAATCATACTTGCCTCCAGCATAGGATTAACAGCTACTATTTTACAACCATTACGCACCGCCAACTGCAATGCACTTAACATACGGGGATGGTTAGATCCCGGATTGTGGCCGAATATGAAGATAGCTTCTGCCTTTGGAAAATCATCGAGAGTGACACTGCTCTTCCCATAACCTAAACTCATTTTAAGCGCCACCCCAGAGGGTTCATGGCACAAATTGGCACTATTGGGTAGGTTGTTTGTACCAAAAGCCCGCGCTAACAGTTGATAAAGGAATGCGGCTTCATTAGATGTCCTGCCCGAAGAATAAAAGATTGCTTCATTTGGATTGCCAAGTGCTCTTAGTTCACCGGCGATGGTCTGAAAAGCATCATCCCAGCTTATTGGCCGGTAATGTGACGAATTTTCATCAAGCATCATAGGAGTAGTCAGCCGGCCCTGCTGCTCAAGCCAATATTCAGACGTAAGAAGGAGGTCTTTTACAGACCATTTCCTGAAAAAGTCAGGATTAATTAATTTGGTGGTTGCAGCTGCACTTACATTTTTAGACCCATTTTCACAGAACTCAAAGCGTGAGCATTTTTTATCAGGATTAGGCCAGGCACAACCGGGGCATTCAAATCCTCCGGATTGATTAAACTTCCGAATGAGTTTGTGACTTCTGCTAAGACCAGCTTCTTTGTAGAGGAAATTCAGCGACGACAGGATGGCATCCATACCGCCGGCAAATGTCTTTGGCTGTGTATGATTCATCCCGATTAAACTGGCAACTTCCTTCTCGAGGTCGGTAAGTTCGAGCTCCTGAACAGATCGGATAATCTCCCGGCCCAAAGATTCCATGCCGGCCAGCCAGGCAATACGTTCTTTAAACTGTTTTGACTCTTCAGGATTTAAAATATATTTAGTCAATCCCCCTGAAACAATCAGACTGATAAGGGGTGGAACATTAACATCAGGAATCTTCTGATTAAAAATTGCTTTTCTGATTTTCCGATGAATACCAACTACACGAGGCAGATCAGGTGAAAAAAGTTTTTGGTTGCTGTTGCTGTCTAAAAGTGTTTTCTTCCTGGAAGTCAAAATTCCTTTTTTCTCCAGGGACTCCCATGCCATTTGACTCAACGTTGGACCATGAGCTGCAACAATACTAATTGCCTTCTTAATGGGAATTGAATGTTCACAGATCAATAAACATCTCAAAGCCTCATCCAATGGAGGATTTTTAGTATCTGTTGTGCAGAGCACTTCAAGTTGTTCCGGGTCATCATTGATCAAACCTTTGAAAGAGGCGTCAAAAAGAAATGCACCCGCAAGTGTAAGATGAAATACCTGTGCTGGTATGGGGAATAACCTGCCGGAAACAGGATCAACTGTTAAAAGCAAAAGTTGCTCAGCATATGAAAGCATAAAATAGAGGTTTGACTAGTTTGCTCCTTGCGTAATGAATCAACGGGGAAACACGTGGAAAGTTAGTATTTTTTTTATCTAATATTCATATTGCTATACAAAGAAATTTCTATGTGATCAAAAAGATTATCTAATTTATTCTTAACTTTAACTAGACAGAAATAAAGAAAAGTGGAACCAGAAATCCTGGTTTGATTTTCAACTCAAAAGGATGGAAGAAATAATAGATTGAATAAATGATTAACAACCCTTTAAAATTCCAATCATGAAAAAGTCTCTGAAGATTCTGTTTTTCATTCTGGTTCTTCTGATTTTTAATTCTTTCATCAGGAATTCATGGAATTGAAGGTTATACAGGAAGTGCAGTCCAGCAAATGCTGATGGATGGGTTTTTCAATCGTGAAATGGTTTCAGAAACCGGGGTACTTTTTATTCACGCGATGAACCCTTTCGGGTTTAAGAATTCCAGAAGGGTTACTGAAAACAATATTGATCTAAACCGGAATTGCGACACGGACTCAACTTTGTATTTATCAGATAATAAGGGTTATACTCAATTATATAGCTTGTTAAATCCCATTGGCAAAGTAAATAACAAGAACCTGAGAAATAAGTTTTTTTTGATCGCTGCTGTTGAAAAATTGGTTAAGGAATCGATGAAAGCGCTGAAACAGGCTATATTACAGGGTCAATATAAATATTCTGAAGGGTTGTATTTCGGGGGAATGAAACTTGAATCACAAGTTAAATCAATAGCTCCTTTACTGATGAAATATGGCAGGAGCTATGAAAAAGTGATGAATATTGATCTCCATACTGGTTATGGGGAATTGGGGGTATTGCACCTTTTCCCAAATCCATCTAATGATCAAAAAGTAAAAGTGGCTTTAGAACAGGTTTTTACCGGATACAAAGTCGACTGGGGTGATTCTGATGATTTTTATACAGTCAAAGGCTCATTTTCGGATTATATCGGTGAATTGCTTCCGGGGAAGCTATACCTGCCAATGACCTTTGAATATGGAACCTTAAACAGCCAAACTACCCTAGGTTCTATTCATTCTATTCATAATAATATTTTGGAGAATCAGGGATCCAACTACGGTTATGTTAGCGATAAATCGAAGGAAGAGATTCAGACAAATTTCTGGCAGATGTATTATCCCTCGTCACCTGTATGGCGATCAAAAGTGATCACAGATACACGAAAAATAATGGAGTCATCCTTTGGAAATTTTCAGAAATTATAATTTAAGACTTGACTTATCTAAGTGCTCATTTTAACAGTAAAGGGGTTCAGACTGGTTAATCCGAACCCTTTTTGTTTTCCAAATTCGTGCAATATGCATAGATGCAAAATGTTACACGGCCAGATTTAATGTAAGCCGGCTTTATTATTTAAGAATTTTGGTTGTAAGATTCTTAATACTTGTGTCAATCCCTTCAAAAGGTTTTCCGTTTCCCTGATTATCATCCTCAACAAACAGGTATTTCATTCCTCCGGTTTCTTTAGCCGCCAGGATGCTTTTAAAATCAATGACTCCCTCACCAACGGAACAAATATCATCTTTGATCACAGTATAAAAAGGTGCCTGTTTAGTATGCATATCTTTGAAATGGAGAAGCTGAAATCTGCCAGGATATTTTTTGAACATCGCTACCGGATCCTGCCCCGCTTTTGAGGCCCAAAAGAGGTCTAATTCCATAGTAACTAAATCCTTGTCCATTCCCGGCAAAAATATATCATAATACGGGACTACCCCGTTGAGATTGTTGAATTCAAAATTATGATTGTGATATCCAAACTGAATTCCAACACTTTTCGTAATTTTTGCCACCTCATTAACATCGCCAATCATCTTTTTGTATTGTTCAATATTACGGTCAACCTCCTCAATCCAGGGTTTTATGCAAAATTTAACTCCAAGTTCAGCGTGGGCATCAGCCATTAATTTGGCCTTGTCAAGTGAAATGGACGCTGATTCAACCTGGGTATGGCTGCTCAATGGAATCAGACCTAAGTCGTTGACAATTTTTTTGAAATCAGCAGGTGAAAAGCCATAGAATTTACCATTTGAATAACCAGCCAATTCCAGATTCTTATACCCAATGTCTGAAACCTTTTTCAAGGTCCCGGGAACATCAGCGGTCATGGCATCCCGAATGGAATAAAGCTGTATTCCTACACCAAAACTTTTCCTGTCTTTTCCAGCTCCTGATGCACATCCCGCAGATCCCAGTAACATCATAGCGACCGATCCTGTAGCTGACATTTTTAAAAACTCTCTCCTGTTTTGCATAGCGTCAATTGTTTATTTTTAAAGTTTGATTGCTCTGAAACGTTAAAAGTACTACTCTCATTTTAAACATGAGAATAATTTTGGGAAAAAAACAATTAAATTTTTTATATGGTATTTTTAAGGCTTTCACTGCAGATTTAACCTTTTACCGATCATCTGTGAAAGGAT
>CAIOOC010000833.1 GCA_903859795.1 uncultured Bacteroidia bacterium | reverse complement strand
CGGCTACCCTGGGCCGCATTATAGAAAATAGTTTCAATTTCTTCGGCTGCGTTCGGGTTCCCCTCTTTCTGAAATAATACTGAACAGCTGTTCATCAGCTCATGAAGAGAGCAATATTCATAACCTGTAATCGTCGAATTTGCTGTTCTGCCGCTTATCCATTCGTCACCAATAGCACCTCCTGAAGGAGTTGTCCAATTTTTAATTCGTTTGATATATATTTTCAGGGCATTTTGAATGTCAGGATTACCCGAGGCAAAGGCAGCGACAATTAGTGGTCGAAGATGTTCGTAGGTATGTGCCCCATGCGATTTTAACTTGTAACCGGGGTCTAAAATATTGGTAAGCTGGGCATCCTTTTCTGAAGAATTGTTTTCTGAGAAATTGAGGTACAAAAATGTGGCGTAATCCCAATATTTTTTTTTGCCCGTAAGTTGATACAGCCGGTCAAGCACATCGGTAAAAGTAAGTCCGTGAGCAACCCCACCTGATAAAGAATTTCCGGCAAAGAATGGCTGGGAATGATTTAGGGGATAATTCTCCATCACGTTATCGACAGCCCGAATCAGAGCTTTCCAAACATTGTCATCATGACTGTATTCGTAATAAGCGAGTAATCCACGGTAAAGGGTAGTTTTAGACCAAAGTTCTCCATTCTCGGATGTAAATTTGTAACGCAATTCCTTATCGTAAATTCCAAGATAGCCATCTTCATCCTGTGAGGCCAAAATGCGATCAACATAGTTCTTTACCTTTTCAATCGCTTTCTTATCATCTAAAAGCAAGGCATTTCGGATATAGCCGTCCCGCCAGTTCGACTGGGTTTCTGAATTCCACCATTTGTATTGTTCTTCACCTGCAGCATCACCCGATTTTAGGTTGCCCAGGTCTCTGGCTATGCTTTGTTTGCGCAATCGGCCAAAATCATAGATCGGCTCATTGATTAAATCGGGAACCAACTGATCAAGATTCCCGACAAAACCGGCCATGTCCTTTTGCATCTGGTCTTTAATCCAGCCCGATGGTTTGATGCTTCCGAAAGACAGAAGCTGGTATTTTTCCACTTTGGGAATTGGTTGAGCCTTAACCAAAAGTGAGATCAAAAAAATCCAAAACAAAGTAATTCCTTTAAGGAAATTCTGATACTTATTCATTTCCAATACTATAATATTATTGTGGGTAATACTGGAATCCTGCGTGTTACTGCTTCCACATTGCATAACCGTACGGCTGGAGCAGAAGACTGTCGCCCATAATGCTGCAACTGTTCTGAAACAATGGCTTTTTTGATAAGGGCATTCCGGTTTTTACCTTTTGGTCTGAAAGATTCATCATCACGATAACCTTTTCGCCATTTTTCTCTCTCGAAAAGGCAAAAATATCGCGTGAGACGGTTTGTAATTGAATGAAATTACCCTCCATGATTGCATTATTCTCTCTTCGGAAATGAATAAGACGGCGATATAAATTCCATAAAGATGCAGGATCTTTTTGCTGAACCGAAAAGGCGAGTCTTGCTGATGCACCTGTTTTGAAATAAGAATTATTCCACCATGGTCCTGAATTTTTATAAAATACAGCAGTTCCTGAATCATCCGGATTTGGAGTCCATGGAAAGGCTTCCCGGACTGGTATATGGTTGACATCAT
>CAIOOC010000832.1 GCA_903859795.1 uncultured Bacteroidia bacterium | reverse complement strand
TTTCTCTCTTCTGCAGCTGATGAAGAGGTCTATTCCGGCAATGGAAATCCATATGCCTGGTAAATAAAAGAAAGGGGATCCCCCCTTTTTGATCGTTGGAAAAATAAGCTCCCCTATTTAACAACCCTGATCAACTGCCCAATCTCCTTAATGGGTATCTTACTACATTGACATCAGATCTTTAATACCTGGTTTTTGTTTAGCGAACACCTTCCTTTGGCGGCTTTCACCAATGGCTTACACGGTATGTCAACGCCCGATGGGAGCTTTATTGCGACCATGTGACAGCATTACCATCTCCATCACCGGCACGAAGAACTCTTTGGTTTGGTTATCCTGGTCTGTGCATCCGGCTGATTCCCTTTTCCTGTTTTTCCGGTTGGTCCTCCTGACAGAATTTGTTTGAAATTCCATGCTAAGCTAGTGTAGCTCTCCAGGTATCGGTCCCCTCATTAAAGGATTTTCCCGGCATATCCTCTCTTCCGCCAGCTGGCGGATCCGGTATTCCAGTTCCTCCTTGACTGCCCCTCCATGCTGCACTTTAATCTTGCATATAATTTTTAAACTTAAATTTTACTGTCATGAAAACTTTCGTAAAAAACTACATTGGAAAAGGAAAACAAGTTGCCGGATTGAACATTGCCAAGATCACCTGTAAACTGGAAGATCTTCAGAAATTTGCCTACCAGTACGATGGCACAGAGTATGTCACCTTCGAGGTCGCCAAAATGAAATCTCCCGATTCTTTCGGACGGGACTACACCGTTTATGTAAGCCAGAAGGAAGAAGCCGAAGTAAACGAGCCAAAGCAGAAGGTAAAAACAACAAAACCCAGGAAGAAATTAAATCGGGCTGAAGTCTTTGATGCAGGAGATGACCTCCCATTTTAAGGAGAAAAGAGCCCTGTTGATCAGGGTTTTTTTATGGTCGCTTGGCAAGTCACCGGGTGACTTGTTTGGGAAATAATTGAAGCTACCAGTTTAAGAAGTCACCCGGTGACTTCTGCTAAATGAAAATTCATATAGAAATAACTTGTTACACTCAAATTACGGTGCAAAGGTATTGATCGCCGCCCGGAAAAGTAAAGGGCCTTCCGGTTGCTGCGCAATAATACTTCCGGAGCAGCAACCTCCGGCACTTCGTGTTCGGTCAGAAATTGGCGCTTCGACTCCGCTCAGTGACCAATTTCAGACATTCACCCTATGACTAGAATCCGCCCGGCTCAATGTTGATTGCCCGAAATTTAATTTTAACGGCGAGCCAGATGCCAAAATAAGACTCCAGGGCAGGAGCGATTAAATATGAGTAAATTAAACGGTTCCGTAAAAGCCAACGAACTACTGGTTGAATTGGCAGAAAATGAAGTTGTTGTTGCTGAAGCTCCTGAGATGCCGGTGATGACCATTGTAAAAAATGCACCTGAAGAGCCTCGTAAGCTCAGTCTGGATGAGAAAATCCAACGGGTTGAAGATCTCACCCTGATGATCGACCGCTGGAGGACATTAAGTGAATCACGCCGGAAGTTGCAAACCTTCCAGATCGGTGCCGATTCCCTCAGCTCGGTGATTCTGCTCAGGGATGCAGCCGGAAATGAGTTCAAAACTTCCAACTCCTCAGTGATCACCTCCGTAATCGACGAGATGAAACGGACTCTGGAGGCGAAAGTCAGAGAGGTTGAAGAGCAAATTAACCTTTAAAGAGAGGGAGCGTTGCTCCCTTTTTTTGGTCGAGGGGGATAAAGCAAATATGTTGTAAAACAAAAATTAAGGAATTAA
>CAIOOC010000831.1 GCA_903859795.1 uncultured Bacteroidia bacterium | reverse complement strand
TTAAGAGACTGTTTAAATTTGGATTCTCCTTCCCGTTAGGGATTAAATATGGGTAGAAAACAGAATGAAATGCAAGGTTTCGACCCGGATGGGACTAAATATTCTACCCTTTATTCTACCTTCTACCCATCCGTCAACTGGTGGATGCCTACGGCACATTTTTGAGAATAAGAAATGCACCCGTATAAAAAAGAAATTTCAAATTTAAACAGTTTCCAGGATTATATGAAATTAAGTATTGTAACAATTAAAAAGCGCTGATATGTCTAAATCGCTGTTTGACAACAAGATCAAATCTCAAGCCGGGAATACAATGAATTTTACAAGACGCAATTTCTTGTCTTCGTGTTCTGCCTGTGCGGCATGTATGGTTATTGCACCACTGAACTTTTTGACTCCCTCTTCGTCTCAGGGAAATAGTGATAAGAAAATGAGGATTCGTATTCTGTATTCACTTCATGAACCCGTTCAAAAGAGACCTGACTGGCCAAATATCGGTTTTGATTTTAACCCTGTTATGGAGCAAATCAACAATGCCCTGACGAGGAATTTTAGTGATTTTGAATTTATACCGACACTTGCCTCCGGACCGGAAGAGGCTGATAAAATTGTGAAAAAGGATAGCACGGATTCAATTGATGGATATATTGTTTATCAGATGAATTGTTGGAATAAGGTTATTCAAACAATTGCAAAAACTGGTAAACCTGTTCTTTATGCTGATTTTCAATTCGGTGGAAGCGGCGGTTTCCTTGTTTATACTTCATCGTTTCTTCGCGAGAAAACTCCAAACGTTGGATTTGTAGCTTCTGCCCGAATGGAAGATATCTTTGCAGCGGTAAGTTGTTTTAATTTAATAAAACAGGGAAAGACGAATGCTGAGTTTGTTGCTGCGACAGTACAAGCCCGTCTAAATTCGACCAGGTCGCCTGGAAAATTTGCATTAACAGCTAACGATATCAAGTCGTTGTCCCCTGAAGAAGCTATCCGCCGGCTTAAACATTCAAAAATTCTTGCTGTAAGAGATCAGAAATCAGAAATAGCTGAGCCGATGATGGGGATCCCGGTTGAATATATACCTTTTTCTGAGGTTAATTCTGCATGGAGTTTAGCAAACAAAGAAGTGGCAGCTGGAATTGTGGAACGATGGAAGAAATCGGCCCTCTCGATAGTTGGTATCCCTTATGAAACATTACTGACTTCTGCTGCGATGTACCTCGGTATGAAAACGGTACTACAGAATCATGGAGCTAACGCAATAACAGTTAATTGCCTTGGAGGATTTTACGGAGGGCATATTCACGCATATCCATGCCTTGGATTTCATGAGTTATGCAATGAAGGATTGGTTGGAGGGTGTGAATGCGATGTGCCATCTACTGCCACCATGCTGGCTTTTTCTACAATGACTAATGGCAGACCAGGGTTCATATCCGATCCTGTTATAGACACGTCGAAACGACAGATCACCTATGCACATTGTGTAGCGCCTAACAAAGTTTTTGGTCCTGCAGGAGAGTCCAATCCTTTCAGAATACTGACTCACTCGGAAGACAGAAGCGGAGCATCTGTGCAGTCAATCTTGCCCGTTAATTATTTAACAACAACCCTGGAGATCAATAACCAAAGGAAAGAAATATTGTTTCACCAGGCTGTGGCTGTTGATAATGATCCTGACGACAGGGCTTGCAGGACCAAATTATGCGCAGAACCGGTGGGCGACATTGAAAAACTGTTTACCATGTGGGATAAATGGGGTTGGCACAGGGTAACTTTTTACGGTGATTTAAAAGAACCCGTATTTTCGATGGCCGACGCTATGGGCTGGAAAGTTATTGAAGAAGCGTAGGTGAAGTTACATTCAAAAACGGTATTGGTTATTCCTTATATTCTGTTACTTTTAAAGTGGCATTTAACTAAGTATTGTGCATTTTAAAGGACAAAGTCCCTGACTTTTAAACGATAACAAATTATGGAAAATCAAAACCAATCAAATAGCGGTATAAGCAGGAAACAATTTATACACAACTCGGCTTTGGCAGGTGCCACGCTATTGCTTTCTTCTCTCGAGAGCTGGGCTTTGACAAACACCGGTAAAAAATTGAAAGTTGGTTTAATTGGTTGTGGTAGTGTGAGTAATCGATATCTGCCCCAATTGTTGTCTTCGAAGTTTATCGAAGTAGTAAGCCTTTGTGATATAAAATATGAAAGGGCTCTTGCGCAGAATAAACTATACAATGTTAATGCAGCAACATATCCACACATTGAAAAGATGTTGGCAGGCGTTCCATTTGATATGATTGTAACCACAACCGATATGCAGGAACATGGCCAATTGAATAAAATAGCGTTAATGGCAGGGAAACATGTCTGGAGTGAAAAACCATTGGCAAACACATATGCAGAAGGCAAAGCTTTACTGGAACTGGCTAAAAGTAAAAAGTTGCGTTTGTGGGGAGCTCCTGCCGTAGTAGACAGCCCACAGTTTGCTTACATGAGCAAAGCAATTCGGGAAGGGAAATTGGGTTTAATATCAAGTGCACATGCACAATATGGTCATACAGGCCCAACCTGGAGTGCTTTTTTTTATGAAAATGGAGGGGGTAGCATGCCCGACCTTGGCGTTTACAACATGTCGACTCTCACAGGCTTGCTGGGACCTGCTAAAAGTGTTATGGCGATGACCAGCATTGTAAAACCTTTTCGCACAGTTGATGATAAGGGAAAAATAAAAGTGGAAGCAGAAGATAATGCTCACTTACTGTTGGAACATGATAATAATGTGATTAGTCATGTGATGTGTGGCTTTAATTTCTTCGATCAGCATGGACATGAGGCTGGCAATCAAACTTTGCATTCTATCCAAATATATGGCGATAAAGGCAATCTGCGGTTAATTGGATATGATTGGGAAACAAACGGAGTAGTAATGGACACACTTGAGATTCAACCACCCAGGCTCGAATGTACTGACAAAGGTGGTTATGAATGGCAGGAGGGTGCCCGGGTTGTAGGTGAAAGTATAGTCAACGTAACAGAACCTTTAATTAATGTTGAACATGCGTTACATGTTCTCGAAATTATTGAAGCAGCAAGGAAATCGCAGCTAGAAGGAGAGCGCATCTGGTTGGAATCAAAATTCCCCTTCCCTGTAGTTTAGGAATTTTCATGAGAAAAGATGCGGAACAAAGCGGCTTGAGTTATCAGTGATCAGGCTGTCACTTTCTCTGATTCCAATACCAGCAGATTCCTGACCGATAACCCAACTTCCAATTAACGGATAGTTTTTATCAAATTCTGGTAAAGGGCATAGTTTCTGATAGATAAAACCCTCCTCGCCGTAATCTCCGGCGGTTTCAGCAATTACTCTCCCATATTCCATTAACTGAATATTGGAACCTTCCCTGGATAACAACGGTTTTTTAGCATAATTGGAACTAACTAAATCCCGATCTTCTTCAAAATAGGATTCCAAAAGATTGTCATGCCCGTAATTTAATTTCCAGAGTATGGGCAGGATTGCCTTGTTTGAAAGTAGCATTTTCCAGCTTGGTTCAATCCAGTAAGCATGGTTCCTGTCAGTTAAAATATTCTTGCCAAAGTCCTCATTGATAAGCCATTCGTATGGATATAACTTAAATATGTTTTTTATGGAAAAAAATTCATTATCCACAAATATTGAATTCGCATTATCCCATCCAATCTCATCGATATATAAAAACTTTGTTTCCAGTCCTGCCTGGATGGCACAATCTCTCATATATTCAGTAGTTGTAATGTCTTCAAGACTCTCTTTAACCGCTGAAAAGTGCAGAGGATAATCGTATAAATAGTCTTTTAAATATTTCCAGTAGGCAACCAGCTTTTCATGTATCGAATTAAACTGGTCGCATTCCGGTTTAAAATCCTGGAGCCAATACCATTGTATTACAGACGATTCAAACAATGAGGTTGGTGTATCAGCATTGAATTCAAGCAGTTTGGGTACTCCTTTATCCATTGAGAAATCGAAACGGCCATAAATAGCCGGAGCATCATTATTCAATGAATCTTCAATATGCGGAATAAACCATTCGGGTATATGAAATTTGTTGTACAAACTGTTGTCGATAACATGTTGGACCGCTTTAAGGCAAATCTCCCATAATTCATTTGTCGCTGTTTCGATTATATCAACCTCCTTTGCCGAAAATTCGTAAAATGCCGATTCATCCCAATACAATGAATCAGTCGTATGGTAGTTAAAACCAATCTCTTCAACTTTTTGCTGCCAGTTTAGCCGTGGTTTTATTTGATATCTTTTCACTGTCTGAATAATTAAGATGATACATGAAATGCACTTCTTCCAAACCCTCCCCTGACCACTGTTCCCTTAAAACCATTCGTGCCGATATTCGCCTGCTCATGAATCGAAGAGGAATAGTAACCTGCCCTGGAGTAATTATTATTTCTAAAGATTCCATAAGGTCTGAAAGCGTAATAAGCTCCAAGGTATCCCAGACCATGGGCATGTGAGTACCTTGCTGTTGTATCTGACCGCATATAGACTTTCTTCTCAGGCACAGAATGGTTGTTCTGACATGAAGAAAATATTGATGCAACCAATACAAGTTGTATTGCCTTTGACTTCTTCATACGATTTATTTAACTGTGATAAATATTTCGTAATCTTTCTTGAGCGTAACGCTTCGGGTATCGCCATCGCTGTTTTCACCATTCTCAGTGGTTAATCCAAGTGCAGGAATGGTATCAGTGTGGATAATATTTTTAACTAAAATATTTTTAATCCATATTTTGTGAGAGGTTTTAACGATATCAAACCTGTCATTAAGATGATCTACACTCATCACAGTCTCAATGGATCCATTTTTTGAAATTTCCTTTAATTTTTCATCGTCCTCACAACCTGTATATAACAGACCTGAAAATAGGATGAGCGCTAAAATTTTAAGAACCTTTATCCCCATAACTTTTGACTTAAGAATTAATTTATATAATTTCTGTATAATCGCACCTCTAACTAACACGATCAAACATCATTCTTAAACGATCACACATCAATCCTATACGATCGCATATCATTATTAACCGATCACATGTCATTTTAATATGATCGCACGTAAGACTAACACAATCCTATGTCATTCACATACGATCGCACGTTATTCTTACCCGATCGCATGTTATTTTTATAGGCTCGCATGGTATACTAATACTACCCTGTGTCATTCGTTCTCCCCAACTTCTTTTGTCATCATAGGAACGCTGTGTAAAGTCAGAACGCCATTTCCGTCTGATTCATTTATGGCAAAGTTCATCCATACCTTCTGGCCTTTCCATTTGTATCCGAAGTGAACTCTTTTGCTTCCTTCGCCATAGGCCTCCTGCAGAATATTCAGTATTCCATTTGTGTTGGTCCATCCCTTTGTTTCGAATTCTATTGTGGTCAGAAACTCCTTGTAGAAGGTAAGATAAACCGTTTTAAACACAAATTTATCTATCCTTAATTCTGCCTGGGTTGCTTTAAAGACAGGTTCTTCTTTATCCTCTTTTTTTAACCCTTTAAATTCACTGAAAGGTGTTTCAAGTTTTATATTTAAAAAACCATATTGTTCATCAAGCGCTTTCAGACCAGCTTCACGATTATTGCGATTCTGACCAGAAAGAACTGAAAAGAATAATAATAAAATCAGGCTTGTAAGCGCACATTTTTCATATTTATTACTTGATTGATACATAGGTTTTTATGATGTTCTTTTGTATGCATTAAATTCAGATTCCAATCCTATCTTTCGAACTGCAAATTAGTTACTTTGGGATTAATAACCATTCTAAATATCGTGTATCGAGTTTTAAAATAGGAATTATTAAAAGTTTTTACCGGAAATATATATTATTTTCGCGAAAATTTCAAAAAAACAAAAATGGGTTCTGGTCCAAAATATACTCAATTAAATAATTAGCCCATTACATCGGATTGCTTTTGCTTTCCCTTTAAAGGGATACCAAATTTAAAAGCAATGTTCAGAAATCAAATCAATTGTGCGAAAAGAATTTTTCTTGACCTATTCTTGTGCATTCTAATCAAGGAAGGTTACAGCCAAAATTTAGATTCATTAAAAGAAGAACGATTTACAGCCCATATCCAGGTAACAGCTATTTCCCAAATCAAGCCTGCTTTTCGTGCCGGACATACTGGTCAGAACAGCCTTTCACCCCAAAGTGAAACCTGATTTTCTGTTACATCCACACTTTTTCTGGGTGCAAAGTTGTGGGATGGTGCATCCTTGTACATCAATCCCGAGTTTGCAGGTGGATCGGGACTTAGCACTTCGTTCGGTGTTGGGGCCTCAACAAATGGTGAGGCATATCGAATTGATAGTCCATCGCCAAAGGTTGATTTAGCAAAAATTTTCGTCAAACAATATTTCTCATTAAGTTGCAAAACTGATTACTTTGACAGCGATTTAAACAGGATGGGAGGAAAGGTTCCACAAAAATATATCTCCATCATAGTCGGGAAGATTAGCGTCACGGATATTTTCGATAGTAATAGCTATAGTCATGATCCCAGAACCCAATTTATGAGCTGGGCATTAATGAGTAATGGAGCGTTGGATTTTCCTGCCAATACAAGAGGATATACCCCTAGTCTTGCAATAGAATATGTTACAAAGGGGAATGAACTACGATATGGTATTTCAATGGTGCCCACGGCTCCAAACGGAATGAAAATGAATTGATCATTCAATTTCTTTTGGTGTGTCAACAAATTGTAATTTCTGGAACAGAAAAGACGACAATTTAGGATTTGCCTGTGTTACCTCCGGACTATCTATTCCCCATCGCAAATATTTAAAAGCAGGGGGTATTGGTTTTGAACTAAGTGACGGAAGTCTAAACTACTCAACTGAACGTCTTGCTGAGCTCTATTATTCAGTTAAAATGACAAAAATTCTATTCCTTTCAGCTGCCTATCAGTTTATTATGAACCCCGGATATAATCAGGATAGAGGACCTGTAAGCATATTTTCGTTAAGAGTGCATATGCTAATTTAACTCATTTATAAGATATTGCGAATTCATGGTCCATGTTGTCCAGGTTTCTGTTGCATTAGGTAACAAAGAAAATTTATGGTCTAATTTACCTGCCTTTCTGCTTTTAGTCCGATCGGTTTTTTTTGGAAAAATAGGGGCCCTTAGGATATAAAGACCCCTTTCCCAATACCCTGGTTTTACCTTACCTCTGGTATTAAAACTCCGAAATCAGCGAGAGCCATTTTGATGCCGAGGAGCTCCACACTTCCTTGTAAGTAGCTGTATTAAACTGGGGCCAATAGGGTGCATCTCCATTGAATTTCGATTGCATACCAACAGGGATGGCTCCAACAGTTTCACCGGGCAACGCAGTATAAAGCTGTGGATAGTTACTCCCTTCACCCCAGATGAGCGATTGTCCGAACGGATTTTTGCCTGCAATCCAGAACAGTTGTTGTTCGGCAATATTCAGCAACTCTTTGTCATGAAGGAATTTACCGCAAATAGCCGCTGCTTTTCCTGTGGACATATGCACTGCGGCATTTCCTTTGAAAGAATACCACACCGGGAACACACGCAAATAATGCTCGTTATCCAATTTTACTCCATTTTCGAGCTGCTCTTTAAAATCTTTTGCCCCGCCACTGGAAATACCCACCTGTATTTTATAAAAATTCACTGAATCCTTAATCTCATTGATATTATAAATACCACTGGGAACCATTCCATATGGCTGAACATAGTGCATAATTGTTTTCAGGTAACTGCCATACATCACAATGGCCTCCTTCCACTTGTTATAATCCGTATTGTCGGGTTGGGTTTCACAAAGCGCCGTTATTGCCTGCATGTATACATAGTCGCGCGACTGATGGGTGAAATGCACTATAGACTTTTTATTCAGATCGCGGTAAAAGAATCCACGAAGCTTGTTCTTATCGTTTATTGGTTCTGTACGCTGGCAATCGAGGGTGTACCGAATTGCTTTTGCAGCCTCGTCGGCATAATACCGGTCGCCCGTTAACCGATAGAGTAAACTCGCGCTGTATGAAATGTTTGCCATCACCTGACTGTTTGAAGCCATTGCCGCATGGTCGCCGCCACCGCCACCCGACAGTTCACCAAATCCAAGCTTATCAAAACGTTTGCGCGCAAATGCGTAGTCTTCTTTTGCTACCTTTGATAAATGTTCTTTCAGCATGGGATCATTTTCAATCGCCATAGACGCATATGCCTCGATACCTGCAAAAAGAAAATTTTCAAAAGCCCGGTCATGGATATGGACTCTGCGGCGCCTTGTAGAATCGTCCTTCGTACCAATATAACCGTCGGTCCACAAATTGGTGCCCCAGGTTTGAGCCCTGAAACCATCGCCAAGCCTTGTTTTAAGTATGAAATCGATGCCCCATTCGGCTTCTTCCATTAGTCGCTGATATAATTCGGTATTGTTTTTTTCTTTGGCATTTTTTGCCATTTCCATTAGCGAAACGGCCAGTTCGCCCGATTGTAATACCTGTTGCGACATGTCGGCAGCATCGTGCCAGCCCCCGTTCAGCGGAAATATTTTACCGTTGTAGATTCCGTTGAGGTCGCTGTGGCAAATGCCGTGTTTCCCGGGTACAGGATAACCACATCGTTCGCAGAACACAAAATTCAGCATGCGCCACGCAGAGTCATCCCAAATATTACGATTGATATAGAACGGTTTGCTGACAATTTCTCCAACACGCAGATAATATTGCCCCTCTTTTTTAAAATCGCTGAAATTGATAGTCTCAAAATTTCCGGTATTGGTTTTCACTTTATTCACTGTTCCTTCGTAAACTACTCCGGAAGTTACATTGTCAACCAGCTGGAATCGGCCATTGTGATTTGTTACAGTTGTTATGGCTGATTTTTCACTTTCCGTCCCATAACCCGTGGTTGAGTAAATAATCCTGTTTGGTGCAGGCATCCAGCCACTTACCACCTCAGGATTCTCTACCTTTTCGAGAGCTACCGCGTCGATATCAAATTTAAGCGAATCGCCCATGATCCGTTCTTTCCCGAAGACCTCAATGGCAAACGACAGTTTGGTAACTTTATCACGGGCAAGTTCCGACATTTCTACAAAACATTCGTTCCATTGTCTGTTTATTAAATTCATTTCATGGTAACCCTCGCGTCCATACTTATCCGGCACCTTGATTTTGCCATCATTCTCTACATATAAATTGAGATATATACTGCGGGCTCCTTCACAATCGGGGTAGACGTAAACTCTTATGCGATTGTATTTCTCCCAGCTGGTCCCGCCAACATCGAAACTGGCCATTGATGTGCCAAAACCCAGTCCCCAGCCTAAGAATTGCGGATATGTCGTGGGGGCAGCCAGGTGCAGACTGTGTTTTCCTGAAATATTTCTTTCTGTAGAAAGCGACAGGCTTCCGATACCCTTGTGTGACCAGCCGCCGAGGTTTTCCATATCACAAAGCAAATCGGACTGCAGTACTTTTTTGGTCAGCCCAAAAGATTCGAAAGACTTGCTGTAGTCCAAAGGCAAAGGACGATGCACAAAGCCGGTATTGCGAATATCCTCCTTTAATTTTGGATCGGTTTGTGCTTTTAACAGGTTTGCCGGGCATGCTAACAGGAACAGGCTTGCCAATAAAATGAATTTTTTCATGATAACATAGTTTGTTAAATTTTGCCAATTATTTTTCGAAATGGTCCCAATAAGGTATTCCATGGAAGTTCTGAAAGAATCGTAAATACAAGGATGGAAGGTTTAAAACAAGCTGCGGCCAAAACAATTGCCATTCCATTATTCATGTAGGCTAGCCCAATTGAAGTTGCTATTTTCCCCTTTTTATCCTCCTTCAATCCGATTAAAAACCCGAATGCATGAAGCATTATAAATACAAGGTACAAAAATCCTGTTTGCCAAAGAATAGGAATAAAATCGTTTAGTATTACACTCCGCTGTGAACCAATAACCGCGAATACCATAAGAGTTAGTAAAAAGATATTAATGGAAGTGAATAAATGGCTTGTTCTCTTGGTAAAATCAGAAAAATAACGTCGTACAAACAAAGAAATCACAAGAGGCAAAAAAATTATAATTGCGAGAGTTTTAAAAATCAACCACGGATTAACATACAGATTATTAGCAGTTAAAGCCAGAAATAAAACCGGTACTGTAAGTGGGGCAATTATCGAAGTGGTAATTAGAATACTGGTTGAGAGCGCTGTGTTCCCTTTGACAATATCTGTCAGTGCTGGAGATGCCGCACCTGCAGGCATAGCTGTAATGAGTAATATTCCAATGGCAAGTTCCGGGCTAAATAAATTGGTTGCCTCGAAAAGCAGAATTGGTACAACTAGCATGAACATAATAACTATGAATGTCATATGCTGGAAATTTTTCATGTGATGAAAAATTTGTGCAACATCAGTTTTTATAAAGACAAGAAACAGCATTACCATCAGAAATGGCTGCAGCATTGACATTAAAAAGTCAATATAAACAGGATAAATCAAACCCATTATTAGCCCTGCGATCATAAACACCCAGAAATATCTCTCAATGAATTGATAAATCTTCATATTCTTTTGAGTTGTTTTTTAAACCCGGCGGGTTTGAATGTTTATAGAAATATGATTTAAAAGAGCAACATTCGACTCTGGCCAGAGTCGAATACCTTCTGTGGATCATCTTTTCTACATAAATACGACCTCGCTGAGGTCATTGAAATCAACATAATTGTCGTTCAAAAATTATCTTTTTTGACGTCGGAGTTTCACAACACCCTGTTCACATTCCGTATCAGTATTAAAACCATAACCATGGCAACAACAGGAATCAGGCTGGCCACAATCAGGACAGGGGTAAATGAATAATGATCAGATACATATCCAATCATAAAAGTGCATAAAATGGTTCCTATCTGGGCTGCCGTTCCCGACATACCACTAACCGTTGCAACCGATTTGCTTTGAAAGAGATCAGAGGGAAGCGTTAACACCATTGTTGAAAATGATGCGTATGCAAACATTGAAAATCCAAAGATAGCGGCCAGTGCGAACGGGCTTGAGGTGAATGCTGCCCCTGCCAGGATAAACATCCCCAGACCGCCAAAAATTACAACAGCTTTACGTGCACGAATGACAGACCATCCGCGATTGATCAGCCAGCTTGAGAGGCCGCCACCGAAAAAATTACCCAGGTCGGCAGCAACAAACGGAATCCAGAAAACGAGCAGTCCCTGCTCAAGATTAATGTTTTTGCTTACCAGATAGATAACGAACCAGTCAGCGACGAAAAACCAGACAGGGTCAATGAGCGCCCGTCCAAAAATTACGCCCCATGTTTGGCGCAACCTAAGCAGTTGTAACCAACCAACTGTAGCAGACCTTGATGAATCCTGATCGTTCTGCGCCCTGTCTTTTAGGATCATCTCCCGCTCAGATTCGCTGATTCGGAGGTGATTTTCAGGACTATGATAAAGCAAACGCCAAACAACCAGCCATAAAAATCCCAGGGAGCCGGTGATTACGAATGCATATCTCCATCCTCCGAAAGTATGATAGAGCCAAACCACAAGAAACGGAGCAAGGGCAGCACCGATACACCCACCACTTTCAAAGAGCGCAACCGCTAACCCACGTTCGCGTTTGGGAAACCATTCTGAAACAGCCTTTGTTGCCCCGGGCCAGTTGGCTGCTTCGCCTCCTCCAAGGAAAAAACGAAACGTACAGAAACTTTTTAATCCGGTTGCAAAGGAGGTCGCAACGGCTGCAATCGAATACCAGAGAACTGTAATCGACAATCCATTGCGTGTTCCGACACGGTCAATAAGCCGGCCTCCTGCACTCTGGCCAATTGCATTGGCAATGCGAAATGAGATCACAATAAGTGCAAAATCAGCATTACTCCAGTGGTAATCGCTTTTCAGAAAAGGGGCAAGTACAGAAAGTGTTTGCCTGTCGATATAATTCAAAACAGTTGAAAGGAACAGCAGACCGCCTATCCACCATCTTAAAGACGGAATAGTTCTGATTTTTTTCACCTGAATATTGTCTGTCATTTTTTATACCGTTTTGAATTTTATTTCGAGAGGATAATTTTAACTATCAGTAGTTGGAACAGGGAGTACTTCACTGCTGTAATTTACAACACCGATTTTTATCTTTTTATCCAGACTAATCCTTGTTTCGAGGTACTTCTGAACATCGTTCACATCCAAATGATGAAAACCCATAATGTTGGTCAGTATACTTTCCATGGTTAGGGTGGCTTTGAAATTGCGTTTAATATGGTTCAGGTACATACATTCCGAGGCACCAAACCGATCTTTTATTTCATTGTTTTCCAGCATTTTCCACAGAGTCTGGTCATCATACCTCGAAAGCCGGGCGATTTCCTCTCCATGAGTGGGAGCAATGCCTTCATGGCATGGCGAAAGCAGGATGATGTCTCCGCCCTCTTTTGTAGCAAGTTCGGCAGAGAAAAGCCCTTTGTCAGCCTGGGTAAAATCGTGATCAGAAGGGTAAGAGCTACTGATTGTAATGTCTGCCTTTTCTGAAAATTTTGCGCCAAAGATTTGCATTCCCCATTTTACGGCTTCCCGGTGCGCCTCGATAAAATGCCCGGCAACCGCTTTAAGTAAATTACCACTATCAGTCTGGATCACATTAACGATGAAATGGAGCCCCACCTGAGTTGCAAAATCTTCCATTTCCTCCCTGCACGGTGTGAGTATTTTTCCAAGCTGTTGTTCAGTGGCACCCAAAAGATGCATGGCATTTACTGTTTCAGTCCCTGCGACTCCCGGAAGAAAAATCTTGGCTCCGCCACTCCAACCCACCGGATGGTGTGGCAACACCCCGCCGACCCCGATTCGAAAATCAGCATCCATGACCTCTTTGTTAACCACAATCCGGGTACCCCGCCGAGTCAATCCATCAACAACTTCCAGGTTGGTATGGCAGTCGTGATGCAGGATGGCAACCTGGTTCATCAGGTCTCGGCCAAACCGTTCCTCGATCTCCTGTTCCGTCATCGGGCGGTGGGTGCCGTAAGCAATGATGAGCTTGATCTGTTCATTCTTTACTCCGGCCATGTTCAGTTCTTCAAGAATCACCGGGATAATCAGTTTCTGAGGGGTAACCCGTGTACGGTCATCGACCAGAATGACAACCGAAGCATCTTTGGGGACAATTTCACCCAGTCGTTTTGTGCCAATGGGATGTTTAATTGCATTTCTTATCTCTTCCACTTCACTTTCCGGCGGACGAAATTCATTGCGGTGTAAGTTAAAACACAGGTTTTCATCAGGAATAGCCAGTTCAATGATTCGTTCACCGTAATGAACAGGTATTTTTACTTCCATATTTATTTTTTCGATATTTTTAACTGCTTTAAAAGCTCCATGATCCTTTCCTGATATATTTTTTGCCACTCAGGCGCAAGAATGCAATTCATAACCTCATACCCAAGTTGTTGGTAACTCTCAGCGGTTGGTGCGTAATGCAAATATCCGTTTGAATAACCTGCAATAAAGGTATTGGGGTAAGGTGAGCTTGCCTTGATTTTCATTCCTACTTCTGAAAATGGCTCTCCGGGAAAGGAAACTAGAATAAAATTTCCGATACTCAACGCCATAATTTGAGCAGAAACATGATTGCCTCCCAGTCGATTAACATCTGCCTGACGGAGCAAAAGCTGGTGGCGGTCTTCCTGTATTTGGGAGAGTTTCTCCATGGCAAATACATTACGTAGGTACTTATCGATATCCTGTTTATTGGCTTCATCCATTTTGTCAAGTCCTGAAAATCCTCCCTTTTTTTCGAACAGGTATTGCTCAGCAGAATAAGAGGGAAAATTGGGCGAGAGGTTGTATTTGATGTATAACGGGATAAAAGATTTTAAATTCAGGTTGGTTGAACGAAGCGAGGCAAGCACTCTTTTTTCTTGCAGCAACAAGGTATCCAGCAGGATGGAAATGTCTGTCCGTAAAGGCAGGCTGACTGTTTCACTGACAACCGACAACTGATCGGAATGACCAATAGAAATTTCTTTCAAGGCTTTCAATACGCTCATCCCGAGCATCTGTCCAAAAGATTCACAATCCCTGGGGTGATCGGTGTCCTTGTATAAAACCTCGGTAATATCGCCCGCCGCACCCTGAACGAAGAAAGCCATGGAGTGATGCCCAAGCTGGTCTTCGATGAGTTGGGAAGCAAAACCAGGGAACTCGGCAGTCACGCCTTTATCCGGCATACCTGTATACGGATGGCAGGCATAATTATAAACAACAGCCTTGATCGTTCCATCTTTCCGCTCCATTTTCAGGATACCGATTTCCGGATCAATTTCACCCAGACCTGCAACCTGATCATCAGGCATATTGGGGTTGGCATGACGGATGGTGAAAACCTTTCCGTCTTTTAATCTGATGCGGCGATTCATGGCAAAACGGTTTTCAAAGCCTTTTCCTGCCCCAACCTTTACCGGCTCCATGTTGGCCATTGCCTTTTTAACTGCCGATACGGTTTTTCCCTGCACATCGGCTGCAATTTTTTTACCTCCGTTTAAGAACCCGTCAAGGTGGTTGTGCGAAGGGCTGATAAGGAGATGATCAATTTTGAATTCATTTTTAAGCAGAAGTGTAATTTCAGGGAAAAACGAGTCGGGGATGTCGCCAATACCCCCAATGGCAACCACATCCAGACTAATGATTGCTACACGGGAGGAGCCATTCTGAAGAACCAGCGCTTTTACAAACAAAGAATCATGCACAACACCACAATTAGCTGCTGTGATGTTGCTTTTCCCGGTACCGGCTTTAAGTTGGGCAAGTGCATCCTGAACATTCAAAAATGCCGCAACAAAGAACACTAATGCAACGGAAGTCCGCGATGCCGATTCGCTTATGTAACTCAAATATTTCGCGCAGAGTCGCAAAGCAACGCAAAGGATATTTAGACATTTCTTGGCGTCCGTCGGTTGACGGATTGCGTACCTGGCGAGAACTTTTAAAGTCATTGTTTTATGGACTTTATTATTCTCATAATGTGGAAGTATTAATTTTCTCCATGACATCATGATAATATTGGACTTGATTATGTTTCTTTTGCTTCTTTAAGGAGCGCCAAAACTTTTTGCCGGCTTTGGTAAGCAGCTGCATCTGGACTTGAGGTATAATCAAAGCCCAGTTCAACGGTCAGAAAACCATCATAACCGACTTCGTCGAGCGCTTTCAGAAAAGGAATGAAATTGATGGTTCCTTCACCCGGTATTTTGTGCTGGTCGGAAAGGGTATTGTTGTCATCCAGATGGATATGAAGGGGAATCTTTTTTTGCTGCAGAATATAAAGGCTGTCAACCAGTGATTCTTTGTTCACATGACAATGACCTGTATCAAGTGCAATACCCATGTTTTGATATTGGCGGCCTTCAATGAGCCGTGCCCCCTCCTCAACAGTCAGCACCAGGTCGCTTTCCAACATGTGGGCCGGTTCGAGCAACAGAAGGACATCCTTTATCAGAGCGTATTCCACCAGCTCATCCAGACTGGCTGTGAGTTGCTGCATACCTTTAACGTAGCCTTGCCCGTAGAGTGTTCGTCCCGGACACAAACTAACTTTTTTGCATCCCAGGGCAACAGAAGTATCAATTGAATGTTTGATATATTCCACGCTGTCTTTCCGGATACTGACAATAGGGCTGCACAGGTTGGTGGGATAACCGAACTGGGCAGGGATAAATCCTGAAATAAGTATGCCTGTTTTATCAATGGTTTCCCTGATGGAAGAAATACTTTGCTGATCCATGTCGCGATAGTAAGCATGAGGTCTTCCTCCCCAAATTTCAATACCCGGATAACCGAGAGCAGCAACCCGTTTAATGGTTTCCTCGAGGGTATAGTTGCAATAGAGTTTTGTAGAAATACTCAGTTTCATATTAGAAATGATTTATTAACATTGAAAAAAATCGCATACCTATACGGATCGTCATAGAGTCTTATTGTTACTCTGCAATTAATTTCTCAAGCATGGCTTTCATTTTCACAGCTTCCTCCATAATATTTGGAATGCCGCTGATATCGATCACAACATAACCGTCATAGCCGGTCTTTTTGAGGGTATCGATGATGTTTTTGAAATCGATATCTCCCTTGCCGGGCTGGTAATGATACGGTCGGGTTCCATCGTTGTCGGAAAGATGTACCAGTTTGAGATATTTTCCGAGCTTGTAAATACCCAGATCAAGATATTCATTGATGGCATGGGCATGTGCCACATCATAGACCATTCCGATGTTATCCACCTCACATTCATTGAAAATACTGATGATACCGTCGACCGAAGAGATGAAATCACCTGCCCTCATTTCCATGGCAAACTGCAGGCCGTTACTGCCGGCAATTTCGGATGCCTGACGGAGCTGATCGATTACAATCTGACGAAGCTCTGACCATTTAAAGCCTTCCGGCACATCAACAGCCACCGAAGGTCCGCCATGGTAAATGGAGGTCCTTTCTTTAGGCACCATTTCAGGAGGGAGGTAAAAACAGTTTGTGCTCATTCTGGCACCTATTTGGGCGGTCATTTTACAGATCTTCGCCAAGTCAGCGAGCGTATTTTCGCGTTTCGTCTTATCAAGTGAAAACAGATCATAAGTGACAGCCATGATGCTGACCACTTCCAAATCGAGCTCTTTTGAGAGGTCAATCACTTGTTGCCAGTTCTCTTCATAATCCTGGCATTCACCGGCAACGATTTCCATTTCCATGGTTGAAAATCCTGCTTCCGAGATTTCTTTCATCACTTTTAACAGACTTTCAAGTCTGGGAGGAAGACCGTAAAGAGTTATGGGTATTGTAAACCCGCATG
>CAIOOC010000830.1 GCA_903859795.1 uncultured Bacteroidia bacterium | reverse complement strand
TATTATTTGGTTAGTTATCAATCTATTGGCAAACTACTAATTACTATTACTAAAAAAGTTCTTTCAGATAATTTCAATTAAAATTATCTGACTTAAACCCCTCAAAAGTGCTGAGCGCTTTTTATATTTAATCATGTTCCAAAGTTATCTGAATTGAGGTTGGAGTCACACCACTCCGATTACTTTGTATCAAAAAAAAATAGCCTCTAAAGCACAAAAACACAATCCGTCAACTGACGGACCCAAATAAAACTAAAGCTCAAAAACCCTTTATTTAGTAGCACAAACTTAAAAACGAAACAAAAGATTTTTAACCCTTTAAGGAGTTCTTTTTCCCACGTTCAGATCCTTGTTTTTAATAGTAATGTCCACTGAATGCAGCTACGAATAAGGAGGGGAGATAAACATCCCCCCTCCACACACTTAAACTAAAAACCACTATGAAGAGACTAATTTAATAACCTGGATTCTGGGCCAGATTTTGATTTATATCCCTTTCTGATTGCGGAATCGGGAATTTATAATATTTATCGTTCCAGGCAACGCCATATTCCGATGTAAGGAAACTGGCAGCTGTTTGGGTTCTTGTATAATGGAACCAGAAATTTGGTTCAAAATTGAGCTCATGCCTTCTTTCATTCATAAGTGCGGTCATAAAGACTGCCTTATCTGAAGTAGCCGGCAAGTCCTGAAGCTTAGCCCGATGCCTTACAAGATTCATCTGAGTATAGGCCTGAGTAGTTTTTCCTTCCATGAAAAGAATCTCCGCATAATTAAGCAGAAACTCAGCATAACGCATAACGGGAACGTCAGTTTGGAACAGATAATCGGCGCCTGGCATATCTGAAGGTCCCAACCAATATTTGGTGGAGAAGCACGATTTATTCAATGCTGTGTTACTTGCATACCAGAAGGTTGGCTCTGACCTTAGTGTGTCTGCCATTAATTCACCTTTGTATTTTTCACCTGCAAGAACAATCAGGCTGGCCCTACGGTCATCGCCCGGTTCAAAGGATTGAGCAAGTTTAATGTTTCCAGTCATCTCACCCCAACCAGCAGCTGGGGCCCATTCGTTCCCAATATTTCTGGGAGCTGTATATTCCGGAAGGACGCAACCAGCCTCATGTCCGCTCCAATTGATTTTGCCGTTGGAAATATCTCTGTACTGCACCTCAAAAATGGATTCAATATTATTCTGGTGCATCAGTGAAAACACGTCTCTTACCTTCGGCATAAGACCATATGAATTTAGTGCAATCAGACTGTTACAGGCTGATTCTGCACCTGCCCAGTCTTTTTTATACATGCACGCGTTGGCCAGATAGGCGTATACAGTACCTTTTGAAGCTCGGCCAAGATTAGCTGACCCCCATTGTGCAGTAGTAGGAATTTTCGGAGCCGCTGCTGTAAAATCGGCGATAACCTGTGTCCAGATTGAGTCCTCAGGAGTATTCTTCATGTAATTCTGAGTTACGTCATAAGGATTCAGGATTAAAGGAACAGCACCGTAAGCCCTGGCAAGGTTAAAATAGGCAAATCCCCTGAAAAACAGCGCTTCACCCTCCAATCTTGTCTTATCAGCGTCTGGAATAGTAGCAGTTTTCAATTTCGACAATACCTGATTAGCTTTTGCACTCATTCCATAAAAAGTTGTCCAAAAAGCTGTAATCTGCCCATTTGAAGCGGTCATATACTGTTCAATTGGTTTCGGGATCTGATCCGCGGCAAATATTTCCTGGGCAATAAAACCTTCTACCTTTATCCAGTTTGTAACACCTGCTCCATCGAAAGAGCCACCTACATCAACATAGGCGCCATAGATGTATGAATCAAAATCTGCTGTGGTCTTAAAAAAGCTGGCATCGGTTACAATACCGCTTTTAGGCGCGGTATCCAGAAAATTATGGCAAGCTGCTATCATTAGGATAACCCCTAAGCATAAAAATATATATTTAATCTTTTTCATACTACTTAATGTTTTATATATTATCCGCTTTATTAATTAAAACTTACAATTAACCCCTACACTGAACATCCTGGCAAGTGGATAGCGACCAAAATCGGCACCCGTTTGCAGTACGTTTTGTCCATTACTTCCTATTTCAGGATCGTAACCGGTGTATTTGGTGAACGTATAGAGATTCTGCCCGGACAAATAAAATCTTACATGGCTGATTCCCAGTTTATTCAACAGATTTTCTTTCAAAGTGTATCCGATCTGTAAATTACTTATACGTACAAAGCTGCCATCCTGAATGTATGCATCAGAAAACCAATCGTTTGAAATAGGTGCTGTATAAGAGTTGCGAGGCATTGTATTCGATGTACCCGCTCCTGTCCACCTGTTCATCAGATCTGAAGAGACATTAACAATACCGGTTGAGTTGTTGTATCGCATGTCATAAATTGTGGCACGTAACATATTTGCAATCTTAACCCCTGCCTGCCCATTTAGGAATATGGCGATATCAAATCTCTTGTAATCGGCTTTCAAATTCATGCCAAAAGTATATTTAGGTAATCCGTTCCCAAGCACAACTTTATCGCTGGCATTTAGATTACCATCTTTATTGGTATCCACATACTTTCTGTCACCTGCTGAGAGTCCGCCCAATGGATTGGAAGAAGCTTCTGCAGCAGTTTGAGCAATCCCGTCAGTCTTGAATCCGATAAAATCACCGATACGTCCTCCAACTTTTGTTTGGGTGATTGCACCACCATCATGGCCATTCATTGAAATACTCTGAGATACATAAGCTGCCAGGTTATCAGTTAACTTGGTAATCTTATTACTCAGGGTAGCAAAATTTGCACCGGCAGAAAAATTGACCTGGCCGATGTGCTCACGGTAATCTACAGCTAATTCAAGACCCTTATTTTCCATTGAGAAACCGTTTTTCAGTACAGAGTTCCCGAATACACCAACAAAGGCCGGAACAGGGAAATTCCCCAGAAGATCAGCCATTTGTTTGATATAATAATC
>CAIOOC010000829.1 GCA_903859795.1 uncultured Bacteroidia bacterium | reverse complement strand
AAATGCAGCCAACTTTGTAAGAACCAATCAAATAACATCCGCTAATCCCAATTTTATAATTAACAGGGACACAAATGGGGATACTATCTCTGTCGGGTTAACTGAAGCCGGCGTTAATGCAGCCAGAAATTATGACAAGGCTGCTCTTGCTCAGAAATTAAACGGGAATCCGATTGCCTATTCAAATATTTCGGATCATTGGTATTTTAATGGCAAATTAAAGTTTACGAATGTACAGCTGGGCTATGAATTCTGGAAATCCCAGTCGGGAGGGACCAATTATTATAACGCTAATAATGAGGCCGGAGCTAATAACGGCAGCAGGTGGATCCCAAAGCAGTCATTTTTCTATATGAAGTATGACAATAATATTTCTGAAAAGGTCAACCTGATGAATTTTGCTGAATATCGGATTACCGAAGTTGATGATAAATCGAAAGCCGTTTACCTTTTAAATTACTCCAATGGCTCGTTTGGAAGTGCTGATTTTGCTGCAAATGTAAATCCGTTTTGGGTGACAGAATTTTATTACCAGATATCGCGGCAATTTAGAAATGAATTTAAAATAACCTATAATCCCAATGCCCAGATTAATGTGGTCAGTGGTGTAGAAGTAAGGAACAGTTCCATACAAGGTGATTATCGTACTGCAGCTTACATTGGAAACGACCGGGTTTCTCCTGATAAGGTTCCTAATGCACTTCTCAATCCGGCCAGCGTTATTGAGATTGGTAAAAGTACGGGTGATGCCATTCCGGGAGGCAACGATTTTAGTATTTACGATGCCGGTGCTTATGCACAGGGAACCTGGAAATTTAAAGATATTTACAAGTTAACCTTGGGTGGTCGATACGATTACAATAAGATTCGTGTGACCGGAGGTTACGGTTCACAGTTCAATCCACGGATCGCTTTAGTGGTCACTCCCGGAAAATTTATTTTGAAGGGTATCTACGCAAGCGCCTTTCAAAATGCATCAAACTGGACTAAATTCTCAACAAATACAGCCAGGAAGGTAACCAATCCGAACCTTAGCCCTGAAAAAGTTTCCAACATTGATTTAAGTATTGCTTACCGCTTTAGTAAAGATATTTTTGCTGATTTGGTTTATTATAACTCCCACTTTAACGGAGTTGTCGGAACCGGAATCGTGAAGCTGCCCGATGGCACTTCCACAGGACAAAATCAGGCCATTGGTGCATTAAAAATCCAGGGACTCCAGTCTAATCTTACTGTCAAACTAAATCAATATGCCATTTATGCGAATTTTACATATACCGATCCCAGGAACAATATATTGAAAAACGGAGCCTTAACAAATACCTATCAGCGAATAGGTGACATTGCAAGTTTCCATTTTAATACAGGAGTCAATGCAACCTATTTTAATCATCTTAATTTGAATTTAAGGATGAACTATGTGACTAACAGACCGGTAGGCTCCGGCACTTCAGTAGTCGCCAATCCTGGGAAATTCCCTTCATTCACCCTTTTCAATGGTTCAGCTATGTACAAGGAGATTCTTCCGGGATTAAACGCACAGCTGATTGTTAATAATTTATTCGACCTGCAGTATGCTGATCCTGGAATAAGATCTGCGGATGGCGGTTTTTATTCATATCGTACGCCACAGCGCGGACGTAATTTCTTAATACGATTTATATATGAGCTCTAGAGAATCCGTCATGGCTGCAATTCAACCTGATTATATATTTAATAAGCCCAAAAGTATTTGTAAAAAACTGGATGAGTGGGAGAAAGGTATCTTGTTACTCAACAAAACGGATTTTGCAAAGGCGTATAAGGAAAAAATTCACGCAGAAATTAACAGCTATGGTTTAAAGTTAAGATTAGCAAAATTGTCAGATATCGATCCGGTTTATGACTTTATCATATCCCGGTTTAAAAAGGAATATCTTGATGATGTGAGCCGCTATGATCTTTTCAGATTTATTGAGTATGGACATGGTTTAATCGTTGAGAATGACCAAAAGGAAATTCTGGGCTGTCTTTTTGAAGTTGGTTACGAGAAAACCGTGAAAGTCTCCTATAGTATCCGTTTGGGAATTGATGAACGAATTAAAGGGAGGGGATTAGGAAAGCTTCTAACTGTTTATTCCTGCATCATTGCAATGGAACGCGGGTCTGAGATAAAAATAGGTCTTATCGATATCGGCAATTTCGTTAGTTTGCATATTCATGTGAATCAGGTGGGTTGGCTGGTTGACAAGTACTATTATGACTTGGATTCGCTGGGTCTTAGTTTCGAATTTAGCCTGCCACTAACCCCTGATTCGTTACTGAGAAACAGAATTGATCCGGAAAGGGTTCGGATATATATTAACGAACACACAGAAGGAATTGATTATCTGCTTATTAAATGTGATGATACTGATCTGATCAAAGCTGTATATCAGGATTGTAAATTCAAGATTGCGGCTATTATCAATAGCGATAATAAAGGGGGTAAGCCTCTGTTTTTTGCACTGCCAACAAATATTTTGTATACTGATAAGTAACTCATTCCAATGAAAAACGCAATTCTTAATGCCCTGAATATTAGGAAAGGAGAAGAGACGGCTATTGTGCTGCTCTTGTTGTATTCCTTCGTTATGGGCTCTGTAATTGCTTTTTTTTATACTTCTGCTACATCTTTGTTTGTGGTGAGTTTTGAAAGTTCGGTTCTGCCGTATGCTTATATCGGCGGAGGTATAATGAGTTATCTGGTATGGTTGCTTTACGCAAGGATTGAGCGATTTGTAAGTTTTCAAAAGCTTACCCTGTTAGGTATTTTTCTGCTCCTGATCTCTGTTGGCTTTTTTATGGTTGGAATCCATTACTTAAATGGTAAATGGATTCCATTTTTGATGTTTGTTTGGATCCGGGTATTTATATTTATATCTGTTGTTGGTTTTTGGGGCCTCGCAGCTAAAATGTTTGACCTTCGGCAAGGAAAACGGATCTTTGGTCTGATAGGTTCAGGTGAAGTCATTTCTGATATCGTTGGTTTCTTCTCAATACCTTTGGTGCTTCACTTTATTGCCACAAAAGATCTGCTTTACATATCCTTTATTGGTCTGGTAATCTGCTTATTTTTAATGGCATATATGTTTAAGCGTTTTACAAAAACGTTAAGTATGTCAGAACCTGGAGCCGTTAAGAAAATGAATACCTCGTTTAAGGGAATATTTAAAAACAGATATCTTACGATACTCATTCTTACGGCGTTATTCCCAATGTTTGGAATGTGTTTTGCCGACTTCTCTTTTTTACACCAGATCAAAATAGAATTTAAAAATCAGGAGTTTCTTGCCAGCTTTCTGAGTATTTTCTTCGGGGCAACCGCTGTCGCAGAATTTATACTGAAATCATTCTTCTCGGGAAGATTGATGGAAAAGTATGGTCTTAAAGTGGCACTTCCCGTTCTGCCTGCGGTAATGATCGGATGTGTTTTTCTGGCAGTTTCTTCCGGAGTGTTTTATGGTACTACCGGGCTGTTCTTCTCATTTATCGCTCTTACAAAAATGGTTGACAGAGTCTTGAGAAGTGCAATTTATGATCCCTCTTATCAGATTCTTTATCAGCCGCTCCCTGCTGAGGACAGATTGAATGCTCAGGGTATGGTCGAGGGAATGGCTAAAGGATTAGGATTTGCATTAGCGGGTGCTGTCGTTTTATTTTTTACACTTGTTAAAGCTCTTAATCTTGTACATTTCAATATACTTTTCCTTTTTATCCTTGCTTTATGGCTGAAGATGGGATTAACCATGTACCATGAGTACCGACACTCGCTTGGTAAGGTTCTTAGCTCCAAACACAACAAAAGTAGTGACCCTGAAAATCACAAATCTAATCTGAGAGCACTCAGCACAGTAATCGTAGATGGCAAAGAGACAAACTTAGGCCTTATTATGAACATTTTGTCCTACGTTGAGCCTCAAAAAGTACATCGGTTTTTAAACCAGATTATAACCTCATCCTCAGTGGTATTCCAGGAAAAGATATTGGAACAGATATCGGTCAGGCGAATATTTTCAGCCGAACAAATGATAAAAGATCAGCTGAATAAGAATCCTGATTTAACGGGTAAGAAATTATTTGAAAGTACATTGTATGATTTGGTTCAAGCAAAAAAGACTGATTTTGATACGCTTTTAGCATTATCCCAATCAAAGGATTCCAAAAAAAGAACATTTGCGGCAAATTTGCTCCCTTTTACTGCAAGTTATAAGGTTAGTAAAATTTTGCAGACCCTTTTACAGGATGAAAACCCTGAGACAAGAAAAGCTGCGCTGGTTAGTTCGGGTCAGATCGGGAAAAGAGAATTATGGCCGTTTATAATTAATAATCTTTTTCAGCCCAATTACTCAACGCAGGCTATTTCTGCCATTAAAATGATAGGCGACCCCATTTTATCTGAGCTCGACAACTATTTTGACAAAAGTACAACAACAAAGGAAGTGAGACTCAAAATCATTGGCATATATGCTAATGTGAGAGGTGATAAAGCTTTAAACCTGCTTCGGGCGCGTATCCAGTATCCTGACGAATCAATCCGTAACCACGTCTTTAAGGCGCTAACCAGATTGGAATATCATGCTAAATATATGGATATAAGCAGGATAAAGGAGACAATTGAGGAGGAAATTGCGATTACAGTGTGGGTAATGGCTTCAATGCTTGATATTCAGATGGAAAAAAACATGCCATTGTTAAGGGAGGCATTGCAGGGAGAACTTAAACAGAAAAAGGATAATGTCTTTCTATTGCTTTCAATGTTATATGATTCAAAAACTATTCGGTATATCCAGGAGAGTTTTCAAACCGGCACACACGAATCCAAGGTTTATGCAACGGAAATCCTGGACCTGACAGTTTCGTCCGATATAAAAGAGATCTTTCTTCCACTGCTTGAAGATTTGTCTGTTGAGGATAGCCTGCGACTTTATAAAGATAAATACCCACAGCAAAAAATGACTGTTTTTGAACGCCTTAAAGACATTATAAATAAGGATTATTTAAAAATTAATCGATGGACCAAAGCGTGTGCAATTTTCCAACTGTCAGAATATCAGGAGAATGAAATGATCCTGCTTTCAAATTTTCTGAATCCGGATCCGTTTATAATGCAGAACTCAGTCAAATTGCTGAAAGGGCGAAATTCTGAACGATTTAGAGTCATTTACAGTAAACTGGAAACAGACAAAGTGAACTTTATCGATAAATATTCAATTCAGGATGATGCAGATTTTCCGCAATTTTCCCTCTTTGAAAAAGTTGATCTTTTGAGGAAAAACCAACTTTTCAGCGCCTTTTCGACTCCGGATATAGCCAGGGTTATTGAGAACTCGACCGAAATTGTGCTGAATTCTGGGGAAGAATTCAATCAGCTAAATATGCAGGATTCTATAATATATGTTTTGTCAGGAGAAATAGATCAAATTTCTAATAAAAAGAGAATCAGAAGGTTATTCGAAAATGAGTTTTACTGGAGTATTATAAATACGGGTGAAGAGAAAGTCACTTTAAAAAGCGAAAGCAGGGCAATCGTGTTGGTATTAAGTCCCGAATTAATTTTT
>CAIOOC010000828.1 GCA_903859795.1 uncultured Bacteroidia bacterium | reverse complement strand
TCTTTTTGAGTATAACTAACACCGATCATCATTTTTCCTTTTCCATTTTTCAAGAACCAGTAACAATTCATCTATTTGCTGTTCCGTATGGATTGCCGAGGCAGTAATCCGGACAATAAATTGAATCGTTTTTACCGGGTAACTTACATATGGAGCCAGGATAAAGTGATCTTTGAGAAAGTCAGACAAGCTAATTGCATCTGCCTGTTTTTCAAACAATACCGGGATAATCGGAGTACAGCTATCCGTGGTATGAAACCCTGAATTGTTTAATCCTGCCCGAATTCTTGCCGCATTCACAAACATTTTGCTTCGCAATTCGGGATGTTCTCCAATGATTCTAAGGGCAGAAATTGCAGCTGATACAAGTGGAGGCGGTAAAGAGGTTGAAGCTCCGTAAGCCGGAGATTGCGCCCTTATTTTCCGGGTCAAGTCCTTACTTCCTGCAATAAATCCGCCATATGCTCCGATGGCTTTACTCATTGTCTCTGTCTGGAAAATCCGGGAAGCATCTCCGAGACCGAAATGTTCCGGAGTTCCCAATCCGTGATCTCCAAGGACTCCGGTGGAATGTGCATCATCAACGACCAATAGACCGTTGTTATTCTTAACAACCTGATATAGCTTATCCAATGGAGCGATCTCACCTGTCAGCGCGAAAATACCATCTGTGATTACAAGTGGATTCAATGATTTGTGCTTTTGAATCTGGTTGTCCAGATCTTTAATATTCAAATGATCATAAAAATAGAAACCCGTAATGTCTCGGGGAATAGCATCCAGGATACTTGAATGGGCCGATTGATCGGCAAAAACTGCATCATATTCATTCCTGAGGATTTGAAGTAAAATTTTATTGCCCATGTATCCTGATGCAAATACAACCGCATCTTCATGCTGTTTAAATGTGGCCAGTTGTTGCTCAAGTTCGAGGTGAATATCTGAAGTTCCGGAGGTAAGTCGGGAGGCTGAAAAGTTAATTCCATATTTTTTTGCTCCCTGAATAGAAGCCTCTATGATATCAGGGTGATTGGCCAGCCCAAGGTAATTGTTCCCGGCAAAGCACGAATATTTTTGTCCGCCGGCGCTAACATAATTACCGACACCACTTTCAAGTACCATCATTGCAAGTATCTTATATTAAATGACTTAAGATTAATACTCCCATTAAGCCGGTAATTCCTATCAGGGTCTCCATAACCGTCCAAACCATAAAAGTTTGCTTTATTGTCGCATTAAAGTATTCTTTAAACATCCAGAATCCGGTATCATTGAAATGGGAGAACATCAGGCTTCCTGCACCCGTTGCAATTACCATCAGTTCTCGTGAAATCCCCGTCCCTTCAACCAAAGGAAGTGTTAATCCGGCTGCAGTGATGCACGAAACCGTTGCCGACCCTATTGCGAAACGAATTAAAGTAGCTACACACCAGGTTAGTACTAACGGAGATACGTTTAATCCGCCTACGGTTTGTTTAATGTAATCAGCAGTGCCACTGTCAGTAATGACTTGTTTGAATGCTCCTCCGGCAGCAATAATGAGTAGGATCATTGAAACAGCTGATGTGGAGGAAGATAGACTTCGCATTAGATCTGACATTTTCTTCCCTTTCCGTATCCCAAGAAGGTAAACACCGATAAACACTGCAATGAAAAGAGCAACTGAAGGATCGCTGATAAACTTCAAAAGTTTGGTATTCGCATAGCCATGCGGTAGTAACATCTGAATAAGGGCCCCGGATAACATAAGAACTATTGGAGTCAATGCAGTTATCACACTGACGGTAAAAGTTGGTAATTCTGCTTTTGTGAATTCGCGCGGAGTAAAAAGTTCTTTCGGCGGGACTAGATCCCATTTGGTGTAGAATCTTGAGAGCAATGGACCTGCAATAAGGATGCTGGGTATTGCAACAATCATTCCGTAAAGAAGAGTTAAATTTGGATTGGCATGAAAAATAAAGGCGATAGAGGTTGGGGCAGGGTGAGGTGGAAGAAATCCGTGTGTAACGGAAAGTGCAGCACACAAAGGCAGTCCAAGGTATATTAATGGCAATTTAGTTGAATGTGCAAGGGCATAAATAAGTGGAATCAAAACGAGAAATCCTGCATTGTAAATCATAGGCAAACCTACAAGAAAGCCGGTAATCATAATTGCGATCTGAATTTTACCTAACCCAAACAAATCAACCAGTTTATGAGTGATCTGAAAGGCGGCACCACTCTCTTCGAGTAACTTTCCCAACATTGCCCCAAAAACAATGATAAGTGCCAGGCTTCCCATCGTACTTCCCAGGCCGGAAGCGATAGATTGGAGGATTGCACCAGGCTCCATCCTGTTGAGTAAACCGACAGCAAATGAGGTTATTAATAATGACAGGAATGCGCTGATTTTAAAGACGCTTATCAGAACAAAAAGGAGTATTATTCCGGCAACAATAACGATTAGCGGCATAATTGGTCAATTAGTCAATATCTTACGAAAGTAGGATAAATTGAGCCGATTATGAAATTTGAAAGAAATATTTAATCTAGTAAAATTTTCTGAACCCAATGATTTTCCTGACCTCTTCAAGGGTTTTGGAAGCCGAAGCACGGGCTTTTTCAGCTCCGTTTTTCGCAACCTTCGATAAATAATCATTGTCTTTTGAGATCTCCTCAATCCTGGTTCTGATCGGATTGGTGAAATTAATAATATCCTCGGCAAGCTGTTTTTTAAGATCACCGTAACGAATGGAACAGTTACTGTAGGCGGTATCAAAATGACTCACAACATCAGGTGCTGAAACTACTTCCATCAAAGTAAACAGGTTTTGAATTACTTCAGGTTTTTTCTGATGCATCTCCAATGGCCCTTCGTCAGTTATGGCACGCATAACTTTCTTCCGGATACTTGAGGGCTGTTCGGCCAAAGCTATTGCATTCCCTTCCGATTTCCCCATCTTTCCTGAACCATCGAGCCCCGGAATCTTAACCATATCCTTCCCTTCGAAGGTATAAGCCCTGGGAATCGGAAATGTTTCGACATTGTACATCCGGTTAAACCTGCGGGCAAAAGTCCGTGCCATCTCCAGGTTTTGTTCCTGATCCTTTCCGACCGGGACCAGGTTAGCCTTATGAATAATGATATCAGCCGCCATAAGTACAGGGTAGGTGAGTAGTCCTGCATTTACATTCTCAGGCTGTTGACGCGCTTTATCCTTGAATGATGTTGTTCGTTCCAATTCTCCAAGATAGGCATTCATATTTAGCAGCAGGTAAAGTTCGGGAATTTCCGGAATATCACTCTGAATGAAAATTGTCGCTTTTTCAGGGTCAATGCCACAAGCAAGGTATTCGGCCAATACCTGTTTAACGTTGGTATGCAAATCAGCGGGTGTGGGATGCGTTGTGAGGGAATGAAAATCTGCAATAAAGAAAAAAGTCTCATGCACATTTTGCATCTCAATGAAGTTTTTTATCGCTCCAAAATAATTTCCAAGATGAAGATTTCCTGTTGAACGTATTCCGCTTACTACTGTTGGCATCTGCTTAACTTTATATTTTAAGCTGCAAAAATATAAAAACCATTTTAATAGCGCAGACTATTCTTCAACTCCTACAATTTCGTAATTCTGTTGACTGATTAATGGTTCACCTTTAAACCTTAGAATCAACTGGGCAATAGCCAATGTATCCTTTTCACAATATCGCGCAATTCGTTGAATATCAAATTCTTTATAATATACATTGCCTACCATGCTGCCGTCGATATCATCCTTTGGGGTAGGAATATCAAAAACTGCACATAACAACTCCAATGAAGTATAATTCTTGTAATCGCCGAATTTCCAGAGCTGCAGTGTGTCAAGCAGAACCTCTTTTACTTCCCAGGGTTTTGAGCCGGCAATATCTAAAACAGGTGGAAGGGGCAATCCATTGATCAACATCCGACGTGCAATATAGGGGAAGTCAAATTCTTGTCCGTTATGCGCGCATAACTTGTGCATTGGATTGGTCATGAATGCGTTAAGCATGGTGGCGAATTCTTCAAGAATTAATTTCTCGTTATCACCGGCATATGATTTCACACGATAGGCCCGCTCTTTCCCTTTACGAAACATTTTTCCGGCTGAGATGCAAACAATTTTTCCAAATTCGGCATAGATTCCGGCACGATTATAGAGGCTTTCAGCGGTATCGCCTTCTTTTCCAATCTGCCCTGCCTTTTTTGTCCAAAGTTTTTGAATCTTTTCCGGTGCATCAGAAAGGTCCGGATGCTGCGGAACAGTTTCAATGTCAATGAATAGGATGTGCTCAGGAAGGAGTTTTGGCAACATATGTTTCTATTTTATATTCAAAATTAGCGAAATAATTTGGTATTCGGGAAGCAGCAAAGTTGCACTCCTCCTTTTTTAAATTAATTTTG
>CAIOOC010000827.1 GCA_903859795.1 uncultured Bacteroidia bacterium | reverse complement strand
TGGACAGCTGGTGATATCCGAGGATCTGGTTCTGACGGTTCATCATCAGCATATAACTGAATTCAATGTGATCGTAAGCCGGCCAGATTTTCCGGAAAGCATCGGCAGCATCACTGGATCCGGATACTTTCAGCCGGTCCTTAGCCTTGACATGTGAAGAATAGGAGATTTGTACTTCTGCAATAAATTCTGGAATCATGAGTCTCACCGGTGCCTTCCGGATTTATTTTGGCTTCTGGCCCGCCGTTACGTTTAAATTTCGGGCGGACAACATTGAGCTGGGCGGATTCTTGTCAAGGGTGAATGTCTGGTTTCCAACACCCTCATTTCGGCTTCGCTCAATGAATGGGTGCAGGAAAGCTGACCGAATACGAAGTGGCGGAGGTTGCTGCTCCGGAAATAAATGTTGCAGCGACCGGAGCCCCTTGACGTTTCCGGCCGGCGATCAATAACTTTGACCGGAATTTGAGTGTAACAGCAATCTTTCTCAGAACTCAGACTATCATGGGGTTAAAAAAAGAAACCCCGCCTGGTGGGGCGGGGGAGAACACTACAAGAATAATTTCATATCCGATTAATCTAGTCCAAAACCTCAATCAATTTTAAATATGGTTCGAAGATCAAAATGTCACTATTTTCAAGTAGTGGAATATTTGTCAGAAAAGATTGTCTATATAAATCTTGTGCAATCTGGCTATGGGTTGCAATTTTCTCCTTCGCTTGGTAAAGACCAGGCTTTATACGGTGGAAAATCCCAGCTTCAAGAAACATAGGAATTACACTATATAAAGCATTTTCTGTGGAACGATTACTTCCATATTTGCTAATTGCTTCTTTCATAATTAGTTTTGTGCTTACAAATTCTTGTACCTGAAAGTATTTGGCAAATGCATTTAGAATGTCAAAGGCAAATGGATATGAACTGTTTAGCAAGGCAATTAAAATAATCGAACGATCTCCTTTATGTTTTAGGGCATTAAGAATCGCTTGTTTGTTCTCCAATAAACTTGAATTTAGAGGATTTCGAAGAATTGTTTTATTCACAAAACTCAATGCTTTTGCAACTCTATTTTCTCCGGAATATTCAAAAGCAAGCTGTTCTTTTAGATAAGCTGCATTATAGTTTCCTTCGAGATAAGTCTTTAATCCAGTTTCAAGAATTGTGAGTGGAATTCGTTGATTGATATCTATTTTACTCATTTATTTACTTTTTTCAACCTAATAAATGGAATTAAAACTTCTAAAAAATGACTTCCTCCATGGGTTACGAGCGAATCATCACTTGAAAAGGCAAGATCGTTTTTGATATAAATTGTGTTTTTATCCTGACCTAAAAATGGTAACCAATCGGGATGATTTGCCAAAAACTGTTCCTTCAACCAATTGTCCGAATACTCAAGATGCCTCAGGCTTCTACTTCCAGATTTATTTGTACCCAATTTTTCTTTAGGTCCAATATTACTTAAGCTTTTGGCTTTGATATTGCCATGATCAGTGGTGAGAAAAATTTCAAAATCCTCAGATAATAACCGATGAATTGCTGGTAATATACCAGTATTCTCAATCCAATTTTGAGTTAAATCGTATAAATCATTGTAGTCGCTCGAAGCATGCATCTTTTCATCTAAATATATATCAACAAGTGCTAAACGAAGGATATTATTGAGATTTTTGTCTTGCAACGAATTATTGTCATAGCGAATTTGGGCATCCAAAAGTCCTTTTTGACGCCAAAAAGTATACCAGAGATTGGCTTCATTCGTTGGATCCTGTTTGTAACTGCTTTGCGGTTTTAGACCTCTAAAAATAGCCTGTCGGGAAAGTTGTGTAATTGATGGTATCCACGAATAGATAACCTCATTGGAAGCCTCCACCTCATCTCCAAAATGGGATGACAACATCAAATATTGCCAGTAAGACATCCCATCAATAACTATAAGCGCAATTTTATCTTTCGTCTTGAAATTCAAGTTTAAATAAGGTAAAACATTACTTACGATTCGTGGTCTTTTGGCAGATGAAGAAGGTATAATATGGGATTTAAAGTTTTCCTGCAAATATTGTTGAAAACGCTCATTTAGGTTTTCTATTTCAGGTTTGATATCTTCCCAAAGTTCCGCTTTTATAGCTGATAGCATTACCTTGGAAACCGGAAGAATCACATTTTCCCAATTAACCTCCGCCAAAGATGTAATAGTTTTTAGATCAGAAAGTAATCTTAGTTTAATAGAATCTTTGTTTGAATTTTCAATTGATATGCTGCGTCTTAGATAGGCTGCTGTTTGAGATTCAGTAAGAGTTTGTGTTGGTTTATTAAAATATAGCAGATATAACTCATAGAGCGAATAATTTTGAATAGTATCCGGAGAATATTCCGGAAAGTATGAGATTAATTGAAAATCGTAATAGCACCCTTCGCTGCGCATATCTTCCAATAGATCCTCTCGGTTATCTATCAGATAGAGAAAATTGTGGTCTAAATTTCTTTTGTAATTTAATTCAAAATCAATTCGTAACTCCAGGGCAGATCCGAATACAATCCTGAATTTTAATTCGTCCAATTCTTCCAGCACATCTTTTCGGTAAAAAAACCGGTCTGTATTTTTAATTATAGACAATCGGTTCTCCTTTAGATTCAATAAATCTATAATATGGTTAATAAATTTGTTAGCCATTTATTTGTATCGTAATTAGACGTTTTACACCTGGTACAATTCGCGAGTCTTTTTCAAAACGAGACAACCAGTTATGATAATCTTCATTTAATCGTTTCAGTTTGGAAGTGCGTATGTTCCCGATTCCAATTCTTTCTATTCCCTTCTTTTGAAAGTTAAATAGGTTTTCTCTCTTTTTAAGGCGGCTTTGCATCATATCCCGAATATCTGATTCAAGTCTGTCAAAAGTATTTTGCAGATAATGTTCAAGTCTTGCATATTCTTCATCAATTATTTGTGCTGTAATCTCTTGCGAAACAGATGAAATATACTTAAAGCAGGAAGGGTTTGAGATCAATTGATTCCAAATATCATTTGCATATGCAGAATAGGCCTTTCCGTTTTCTGAAACAAATTGGGCTATGTAGGTTGATTTTGATTCTAAATAATTGAATGCGGAAACCTCCCACAAGCTCCACATCCCCTTTTCCTGATCACCAGCGGAAGATTGAACAACACTAATGCAAGAGGAAGCTGAAAACTCAGGAATAGAGCATAGAATATTTTGCACCATATTGTGCTGTAACGTTATATGTTCCAGGTTGGGATTGTTTAGCGCAACCAAAGGTTCAAATGACGCATTCATTTTCATATTACCCCATTGAAGCGATAAACTACCATCAATGCGTTTACTCACAAAACCATTATTGTGCAAGACATATTGGGTGATCATGTCTTCCAGCCAGATTGGTAATGGGCTATGTTTAATTTCTGCAGCTTTTCGTTTATCTATTTCAGCTTCCTTGATCAATGGAAGAGCCCCTTCGGTGGATTTGAAATCTTTCAGTTTTTTCTTAATCTCGTTGATCCATTTTTCACCTGCATATTCGAAGCGCGATGGATCTAACAATGATTGCAAATAAAGTTGATTGATGCGTTTTACATCAATTGTCGAATCCAGTACATCGGAAGTTTTATCAATTCCTAAATGTTGCAAAATGGCATTTAGTTTTTCTTCGATCACCTCATATACACGCAAATCAATACTATTGGAAGTTAACATATTAAAGGCTTGAACCCTGTTCTGTTGGCCAATACGGTCAACACGACCGATGCGTTGTTCTATCATCATTGGATTCCAGGGTAAGTCGTAGTTGAATATGATGTGGCAAAACTGCATATTCAAGGATTCACCTGCAGCGTCAGTCCCAATCAGGATTTGACTGTCATTTTTAAATTGCCGAAGCGCATTTTTTCGTTCGTCCAAATCCTGACCTCCGTTGATAAACTCACAGAGAAAACCGTCCTCTCTTAAACGTTTCAATAACATTGCTTGTGTAGAACGGAATTCCGTAAATACTAATATTTTAATATCGGGATTATCTGTATCTATTTTCAGTTGTTTGATGTAATCCATTAATTTGGTGGCTTTGGCATCAGTTTCGGTGGCCAGGCAATCTGAGGCTTGAGCAATTAATTGCTCCAATAGGGATATCTCATTATAAAGAGGACCAATTATTCCTGTTGATAAATTGTCAATGTCAAAACTTTCTATATCAATATCAGAATCAATTTCATGAGCAAAATCTTCAACGATGTCTGATTCTTCGCCTAAAACCAGTCGTGTATGACGAGTAGTCATAGCCGATAGAATCGCAGCGGTTGAACTGCTTGCAAGGCGTTGAAACAAAACCATAATCAACCCTTTTGCACTGTTTTTGCTCCTTTTTGCAATGTTAAAACCTTTCCTCACATAATCAGTAACAGCTTCATAAAGTGCCAGTTGTTTCCGATGATATATTGGATCTAGCTCAACATCTAAACGATTAGTTTGTCGTTCGTTAAATAGTTTGATCCCTTCATAATCGACGGCTAATCTTTTTTCTGTGCGTATTACATAGGGCTCAATTTCTGCTATAGTTGGCATTCCTTCTCCAGCAAATGCTTCCGGATCTATAAGTTGAAGTACTCTCCTAAAATGGTCTGCCTTCCCGCGGTGTGGAGTTGCAGAGAGTAATAGTGCATTTGGTACGGTATTACAAAGTGCCTGTGCCAATTGGAACCGCGATACCAATTGATTACTTCCACCCATTTTGTGTACCTCATCGATAATCACCAAATCAAAATTGGCATTCAGGACCGCCTCCATTCGGTATTTATTGTATTCATCCACTCTTTCGGATGACCAGCCTTGACGACGATCTATGGGTTTGAGGGAATCTGTCGAAACAATGATTTGATTGTGTTGTTGCCAAAAGTTAAATTCCTGATCGGCATTGATATTGGCAAATGTGCGTGTTAAGGAAGTAATCAACTCTGAGTCGTACAGGTGAAAGACTTCGTTGAAGTGGTCTTTCATCTCGCATTGCCATTGCATCATAGCTGACTTTGGAACAATGATCAATGTGCGTTTTACTTCACCACGTAATTTTAATTCCTTCAGAATGAGACCGGTTTCTATTGTTTTTCCCATCCCAACTTCATCGGCTAATAAAAAGCGGTTTTGAGCAGCCTGCATTACTTTTTCGAGAACTAATATCTGATGAGGTAATGGAATCAAACTACTTTCGTAGGGTGCAAGTATATTTTTTCTGGCAATTTCATCTTTAATACGGGCTGCCAAAGCGATGAAACGAACTGAT
>CAIOOC010000826.1 GCA_903859795.1 uncultured Bacteroidia bacterium | reverse complement strand
TGATAATCACCCCCCTACGGTAAGATTCTCAGGCAAGGCTGGTTGTGATTTGCTTTCAAATTGTATCTTTGACCTACTGATAATCACCCTTGTGTTCCGGTTATAAGTGACCAATCAGTTGTGATTTGCTTTCAAATTGTATCTTTGACCTACTGATAATCACCAAACCCTTCAAGAGTAACGTCCTCGGGGGTGTTGTGATTTGCTTTCAAATTGTATCTTTGACCTACTGATAATCACCTGTTGGCAGATTCAATGTTGTTAATGCCGGGTTGTGATTTGCTTTCAAATTGTATCTTTGACCTACTGATAATCACCATGCCCCTGTTTAACATGCAGTATAAGTGGTTATTAAGGTCCAAATCAGAATTAAAAATTGAGGGGTTATCAGCATAAAAAAACCGGACTTTGCTCCGGTTTTTTTATGCCATGTTCCGTAAACAAATCTAAAAAAGCTCCAGCTGCTGCACCTGCCCCTTCTTCTCCGTTGCCTTCTTCCCGTAAAAAAGTTCCATATCACCAAATTGTTTATCGGTAATGCACAATATCCCCACATGCCCCAGCGGGGGTAGCTCGAGTTTGACCCTCTTAACATGAATATCAGCGTTCTCCTTACTCGGACAATGGCGCAGGTAGATGCTGAACTGAAACATTGTAAACCCATCCTTTAATAATTGCTTCCTGAATGCCGCAGCAATCTTCCGCTCCTTCTTCGTCTCGGTCGGGAGGTCAAAGAGTATCATCACCCACATAATCCGATATTCACTTAATCGTTCCATCCTGAATCTTTAGCCAGGGTTTCACTTGAAGTGAAGCCCTGTCTACATCACCTCACTTAATTGATCTCCGGAAATTCCACTTTTCGCAACTCCCCCAGAAAACATTTGGCCAGCGAAGCGGCAGTCTGCTGGGTAGCCAGCATTAATGGACTCCGCCGTTCATTTATCGTCACATCCAGAACCGGGATTTGAAGCAATTTAGCCTTGTGTACTTTAGTCAGTTCGTCAGGTATTTCATCCCCATCGATGATTTGCAGTACAAGTTGATCGACATAGGGCCGATAGGGTTCCATCATATCATCGGCAAGGCAGTAGGCATTGTAACGATTATGATGGTGGATTCCAAAGGTGGGAAGCATCCCGGATGCGACCAGAGACCTTGCTACCGTAGCACGCAGAATGGCATAACCGTAATTAAGTAAATTATTAGGGGCAAACCCATCCCGATCACGCCTGAAATCGAGCGACGAATCAAAGAGTTCACCCCAATAGTATGCGGCTGCACGACCTTCATGGTTTTCGGTGTCACCGCTTTTGACCTGATCGGCCCAGTATCTCATGTTTTCTGTTTTTCCACCCTGTTGCTTCAGTACTGCAGCCTGATTCAGAATTTTTTGCCGGACAGTTTGCTGCCACAGCTGTTTACGCAATGGTTCTGAAGCGTTAATCTGGTGCCGGAAGCGCTCCTGCTGGGTGGTATTCCCCTCCAGGGGTAGCAGCAGCCCCGATGGCATATGGCGACTGTCGCAGGTAATAATGGCGACGTTATTTTCCAGCAGGGCACTGAGCACCAAATGGGTCAATGTGATCTGCGGATGCTCGATCACAATCACCCCGATATCTTCAACAGGGATCGTAATAATCTGCTCCTTCCCGGGTAAAGCCGATCCCTCAGGAAGGGTAATCACGAGCTGCTCATCCTTGAACCGGAGATAAGCAGGGTTGCCAAAAAACAGGGTGCGTTTGATCATATCTTTGATAGTAAAACCTTAACTGTCTGAATTTTATTTAGTGAAAATACTATTTAAAGTGAAGGCTTCACTAATTGAAGACCCAACTCTTGGACTGTTTGCTTGTTTATTAGTTTCCAGTTTCTCAAACCACAATACTCCCGAAAGGAGGAAAATTCCCAATCCTTGGGACCTTTTACAATCCCCGCTTCCTGAGGATTATGATGAATATAATCAAAACAATTTTGGAGATATTCTCTGTCGGAAATTAAAACAGTTAGTGAATCCTTCACTTGAGCTAAAAAATTATCCGGTGAAGTTATTTCAACCGGTGAAGGCTTCACTGACCGTTCAACCTTAGCGATGTATTCAGCTTTTGTCTTTCTTCGGAAAAGTGACCCTGTTCGCCCCTCCTGGATGTTAATGGCGCGGGTATATGAGCGGAGCATTGTTCCAATGGAATCATTCAGTGTAGTGAAGCCTTCACTTTCTGTTGAAGGCTGGGTAATGAGCTTATCGCCCAGAGTGAAGGCTTCACTATTAGCAACTACATTATTTACCAATACCATTAAATGAAAATGGTTTGGCATCAGGCACCATGCCAAAATATCGGCATAGGGTAAAATATGATCATGCAATTTTCTTATAAAGTACATGTAATTCTCATGCGTGAAGAAAATTTTCTGGTGATTGTTTCCCTGATTATAAATATGATAAGCATTGTTAGTTTCAAAATACATGGTGTCAAACTTGTTAGTGAAACCGTCAATTATTAGTGAAACCTTCACTAATGATAATTTTAATGTTAAAGTTAAGCACTTGGTGAAGGCTTCACTTGCGCTAGCGAAGGCTTCCCTAAACAACAGGTGGAGTTACCGCCTCCTTCATTCTGCCATTGATTAGTACATTGAATTGATCAATCAGGGCATTGAGTTCGTTAATGGTTTTAATATATTCCGGAGTATTTTGAATTGTCGCGTAGGCTTCAAGGAATTTTCTTAACTCATAATAAGCATTCATGGCTTCTTCCCGCTTCGCTTTGAGGGTATCGGGATTTGCAGCGCCATATTCTTTGGTCCGTTCGAGATATTTTTGATCGAATGATAGGTTGGCCGATTTTAGCTCTTCAATCCATGGCGTGAGACTAAGGCTGGCAAGGGCTGCAGTCAGATCAGGTTTTGTCTCCCAGTCTTTGACGATTCCACTGATTAAAGCAGTTTCAGATGGAAGATTCTGTCGGGAAACTCCTGTGCCGAATAGTAACAGATCATTGGCCAGCAGGTTAGCAGCTAGTGCTTTTTCGGCGACATAATGGGAGCAAAAGCCCGTAATGACAGCATTTATACCATTGATGGCCCGGTCGCGCCGTTCATCGAGCAGGATCAATTCCTGTGTAATGGGGCTGGCCCGCTCCATCTTAAAGAGCTCGCCCATCTCGCCGATTTTGATTTTAAAAACGGAGTGTTGTGTTTCGACATTAAGTCCTTTAGGATTGTTTGCTTCGACCAAATCGGAAAAGTTGGTCCCAAATTGCAAAAATTCGCCGTTGCGAAGTTTTGCCAGATCAATCGCGTTAATCATACGAATTAATTTAAAAGGATTAATACTCAAAGAACGATCTTATGAATCGGTATGTATTTATTTAATTTTCATCGCCGGGAACGCCCGAAACCCACTTTCACTTGTGTTTGGAGCTTTCGGCTGTTCCCGAAACCTCCCTGGAGTGTGCGGGAGCCTTTCGGGCGTTCCCGAAACCCTCTTTCACCCCTGCATGGAACCTTCGGATGTTCCCGAAACCTTCTTACAAGAGTGTTTGAGGGTTTCGGGAAGCTATTTAAGAATTATTGATTAAATAAAATCTCTAATATTTTTTCAACAATACTATCCAGCACATTTATAAGTGGTTAACGTTTAACGAATTTATTTGCCCTAAATTGTCTATTTTTAGTTTATATGGATTTAAGGAATAAAAAGCGTCAGAACTTTGTGTTCTATAAAATATTTTTATATCCTTTGCAAAATTGGAACCATCCAACTTTGTCTCAAGATGAGATCGAAACACATAATCTCCAGGTGCAATTTTTTGTACCCGATATAGGTATTTACTTAAAAGAGCGTAATCCTTTTTATCAATTGCCGTTTGATAATCATCTTCCGGCATCCCAAGTATAAACATCTCGTTTTGCTGAAGACTAACTTCGAATATCCAATCAAGCAGCGGTAAACTGTTCAAAAAACTTTCAGGTAAATCTTTATCAAGTATGGTATCCCAGACTTCAGTAGGATTTGTTATAATTGCAGGAACACCATATTTTTTTCGTTCTACAGAACTCCAAAAAGTAACAGCATGTTCTTGCTTTTTACCTGATTTGTCTGTGTAGATGGCAATATGATGATTGTTGCCAGGTTTGACATACCCGATAGTATCGCCTATGTCATTGATTTTTACTGGTTCTACTGCTTTTAAACCGGTAAAACAACGCAGCGTTTTCACCTGAATCGTTTGATTTTTATCCAGCCAAAGTGGAAAGTTTTTTAAATCTTTAAATGCCTCCTTCTCATTGTTATTATAGTTTTTTAATCGTTCTCCTACAACTTCGCGCAGGCGCTTATCAATAATTGAGTTTATATCATTAGCTTTAATCGACTGTAAGGGATATTTGATAACGTATTCTTCCTTGAAACACGTTGCATACTCCAAATTCACTCCTTCCTTTAACTTAATTGGATTTTTTGCTAATGACACAATTGCTTTTTTAATATCGCCTTCATTTTCATTAATGCGATTTTCTATCAACTCTCGGATAAGCGGTTTGAATATTAAATGACTATTTTCAAAAAGATATTTTGGTAACTTTTTTTCTTCAAAAGTCTTTATCTTGCCATATACATTCTCTTCATGCAAAGCTCCGCGAGGCACAATAATACCTACTTGAAGAACTATTTTTTTA
>CAIOOC010000825.1 GCA_903859795.1 uncultured Bacteroidia bacterium | reverse complement strand
GCTGAGAACAAGAACTTGCCCACATGTTCACCCAACCATACCTGTGATCCGGGTCGTTTTCGGAAACCCGATAAAATAGTAGTTGAGTCAATCTGCAGCAGACGTTTTTCAAGATTAACGTTCATCCGATAGCCTAAATACCCGGAAATCTCCTGATAACAGGCAGGCACAAACTTATCGGCTATTTTATTGGGGACAATTGGTTCATAAAGCCTTATCTTAACCGGATTACCCGCCTGGGATGCAACTGCAAGCAAGAACAATGCGAAAGTCAGGATAATTTTCATATCTGAAATGTTTTGTAGATCAACGATATACTTTTAAACACTCCCGGATTCTCCCTATAAGAGATTGGAATGAAAGAATTAGGTTTTATGAAAAGCGTCTAAACCAATAGTTGATACCGAATATCCGGAATGTTCGACAACCAAAGATCACCTATTATCATTCACCCTCTTCCTGAGCTTTCTGCTTTCTTAGCTGACTGTTTCGTGTGCCGTAGGTAAAGTAAATCAACATGCCTATCCCCATCCAGATAATTAAGCGGAGCCAGGTATCCAATGGAAGGGAATACATCTGAATCATACAGATCAGTGCCCCAAGAATGGGCACCAGCGGGACAAATGGGGTTTTAAAAGGTCGTTTAAGATCGGGCCTTTTAACTCTTAAAAAAATGATCCCGATACATACGATTGCAAATGCAAGAAGCGTACCGATAGAAACCAGTTCTCCGAGAATATTGATTGGGAGGATACCGGCAAAAATAAAAGCCACAGAACCTGTCACAATTGTGCTGTAATAAGGAGTCTTAAAACGGGGATGAATTCGTGCAAAGCGGATAGGCAGCAATCCATCTTTAGCCATGGCATAAAAAATGCGTGGCTGACCAAGCATCATCACCAGGATAACAGAGCTAAGACCAGCAATTGCAGCAATTTTGATAATTGGGCGCAGCCAGAAAAGTCCTTTTCCCATTGCATCTACTCCGACAGCAATCGGGTCAGCAACATTCAGAAAGGTATAACTCACAATTCCGGTTAAGACGATAGCGACCAATATGTAGAGAATGGTTGAAATCCCGAGTGATCCCAGTATTCCAATTGGCATATCACGCTGTGGATTTTTCGCTTCCTGTGCTGCTGTTGAAACGGCATCAAAGCCGATATAAGCAAAAAAGATAACCGCAGAACCCCTGAGTACCCCGCTCCATCCAAAATGTCCCCATACACCTGTATTTTGCGGTATGAACGGATGCCAGTTCACTTTATTGATAAAGAAAAATCCAATGCCTATAAAAAGGATGATCACAAATACCTTGATCATCACCATCACGTTATTAAAACTCGCAGATTCTTTAATTCCGATAACCAGTAAAATCGTTATCGCCGCCACAATAAACATGGCAGGCAAATTTAATACAGCAGTGATATGCGGTAAATGTTCAACAATAACACCTGTAGATATCAGATTTGCTGCAAGCTGATCGGTAAGTGGTTTCCATCCGATATTGGGTATATCAACTAAAACTGTATGCCATGCTGCAGTAAATTGAGGTGGGATATAAATTCTAAAATCTTTCAGAAAACTGACCACATAACCCGACCATCCAACAGAAACGGTAGATGCTGCAAACAGATATTCCAAAATCAGATCCCATCCGATGATCCAGGCAACAAATTCACCAAGAGTGGAATAGGCATAGGTATAGGCACTGCCGGAAATTGGAATCATCGATGCAAATTCGGCATAACACAGCCCCGCAAACAAACAGGCAAAACCGGAAATAATAAATGAAATAACAATGGCAGGTCCTGCATATTGAGCAGCAGCTTGTCCTGTGAGAACAAAAATTCCGGCTCCAATAATTGCTCCAATCCCTAATGTTGTGAGATTAGTCGCACTAAGCGCTCTTTTCATGCCGGATTCTTCCCGGGCACTGCGCATAAGATGGTCCAGAGGCTTGGTAATGAACAAATTATAAAATCTCATCTTTGGGATTTGGAGAATGGGATCAGGTGTTACTAGATGCTTTATTTTTTAACTGTTGTGTTCGATAGAATCAGCCTTCTGATAGGTTTCAGGTTTATTGGCCCATTTGCCATTTTTCGATTCTCCAAGAATAATGACCTCTTTCGATTTCTCATACTCCTTTATGGCCTGCATCATCTCGTCTTTACTTTTCCGGATAATCTTTATCCCGGTCAGTGATCCTTTATTGCGAACTTCAATATAAAAGCCATC
>CAIOOC010000824.1 GCA_903859795.1 uncultured Bacteroidia bacterium | reverse complement strand
GAACCATAATCGGTGACTGGAAAGTAACATTTGATCCTAAATGGGGTGGCCCTGTAAAACCTGTCGAATTTAAAATACTTCAGGACTGGACTGAAAGTTCTGACCTCGGAATAAAATATTACAGTGGCACAGCCATTTACAAAACGTTTTTTAATGCTGAATACCCAGGAATGGAGAATAAAGACAGGGTTCTATATCTGGAGCTGGGCAAAGTAAACTGCATTGCCTCGGTAAAGCTTAACCAAAAAGATTTGGGCATTGTCTGGACTGCTCCGTGGAGCGTAAAAATTCCCTCAGGTTTAATTAAAGAAAAAAATAACCAGTTGGAAATTGAAGTTACCAATGTTTGGGCGAACCGCCTTATTGGTGATGAACAGGAGCCCTCAGATGTTGAATGGTTACCGGGCGATTACTGGAAAGGATGGTATTTAAAGGAATTTCCCGATTGGTTACTGAATAAGGCACCCAGGCTATCGAAAGGGCGATATTGCTTTTCAACATGGAATTATTTCACCAAAGATTCACCACTCGTTCCTTCGGGTTTATTGGGGCCGGTGAAAATCATACGGAAAGACATCAAATAATTAATGTGTAAAAGTTAAAAACTGAACGATATGAATTCAAGAGAACGTGTTCTAAGCGCATTTAAAAGAGAAGGTTACGACCGTATTCCCGTAAAGCATGAAGGAACTCCTGAAATTAATCAAATGATCATGGATCATTTTGGACTTAATAATATGGAACAACTTCTGGTGGTAGTAGGTGATGACTTTCGGTATGTTGATCCGGTTTATATCGGCCCTGAATTGAGAAAGTTTGAAGATGGAAGTGTTGAAGGTTATTGGGGAGAGCGATACAGATATGCTGAATTCGAGGGAGGAAAGTACCTGGAGGCAAGTTATCTCCCTTTTGGAAACATTTATTCGGTTAACGATCTGGATCGTTCGCATTTCCCAACCGCCGACTGGTTTGATTATTCAACAATAAAACAACAATGTCAGGAAATTTGGAAGCGGGGTTTTGCGGTTTGCTGTGGTACTGCCGGTGACCTGGACTTTATTAATGGCATTGCCCGTGCCAGGGGAACTGAGCAGGTTCTTATTGACCTGATTACCGATGATCCTGTTTATCTGGAAATAATGGATGCACGTTTTCAGTTTTATTATGACATGCACGAGCGAATATTACAGGCCGCTGAAGGATTGGTCGATTTTACCCATACTGGAGAGGATTTGGAACCCAGAAATCACAGGTAATTGATTTCGAAATATTTGAAAACCATTTTGCTCCTAAACTAAAAAAGTATTTTGAAATGGTTCATAGTCATGGTGCCAGAACAATGATGCACATGTGCGGTTGTGTCAGGGCATTTTTACCCAGATTAATCGAGTTGGGACTTGATGTTTATGATGTTGTTCAACCTACAACACCCGAAATGGACATCGCTGTTTTAAAAAATGATTTTGGAGATGGCATATCCTTTTGCGGAAGTGTTTGCGTTCAAAGCACACTGGCATTTGGAAGTGTAGCAGATGTCACCAGTGAGGTGGAACGAAGAAAAAAACTTTTCCCTTTGGGGGGACTTTTTTTGGGTCCCTCCCATGCCATTCAGGTGGGAACTCCTCTTGAAAATATCATTGCAATGTACAACACTGCTGGGAGCTTGTCAGAGGTAATCGATGAATCAGTTCTTTCAATACAAGATAATAAAAATACCGGGGAGATAAATATGTCCAAACTCTTTTAACTAACCTTATAGGATTAACTGGTTGACTGCCATCTTGCACAATATCTGTTGTATGTAACAGAAGGTTTTTTTAAAGTTACCTTTCTTAATATGTCTATCTGTTCAGAGAAACAAATGTTTAAGGAAATATAAAATGAACGCTGCAATTTCTTTTAAGCATGATTAAAAGCTGGATTTTTTTCGCCATACTCTTTATTGTAACAATAATTTCGCCATCTGCTCATTCACAAGATGAGTATGGAAATCAAAGACTTCCAAAATACCGATTGGAAGGGAATGGTACATCATTTACCATTGAAAGCGGAAGCCACAAGGTAGTACGTATGGATCACAGAAGTGACCTAAAGTTGGTAGAATCAGACAAAAATTTCAATCACGCCGTAAGGCGCGGGAATACCATTATTGCCACAGGGGATGTACCTACCTTCGCCATGCTGCGAACTTTATCTTTGGATCAATTGAACCTTCCATCCGAAGCGTTACACGATATGTCTCTGAGTCAGTTGGACGCAGCAATTTTACGGCTTGGCGACGTACGCATGCGCATCGCCTTCAACGGGAAAGAAGAATGGCTTGATGAGGCTGCTTCTGTTCATACGGTTTTTAATAACGGCAATACCCAATATACCATTCAATCTGCCACTTTCACCGGTTTAAAATTCAAAATTACAGTCAGTCAGGCTAGTGATTGGGGAATGACGGCCAAGGTTGTTGTATTGAATAAAATGACAATTCCGGCCAGTTTGCAAATAACCTTTAATTATGGCCGGTCAGATATTATTAACCGGACTTTCAGTGCTGATTATTTTAAGTTAACAGACCGCGTAAAAGAGAACGAGCTTTTCATTCACGAGAGCATTGCAGTTCTTCACCAGAAAGGGCAGGTGTTCAGGACAGCCGCGACAACCTGGCCGGCGGTTCATCCCCAAAATATCGATACGACGGCAAATTTCAATTTATCAATGAATGTCGCTGCCCATAAAAGTGATTCGGTCTATTTTATTGCTGCACAATCGGATAATGAGAAAGTTTTATTCACTCATTTGAATTCAGTCCGTGATCCTGAACTTCTTTTATTCGAGAGCCATAAGTATTACACTGATATGCTAGCCCCCTACAACATTTCGACACCAAGTCAAATTCTCGATGCCGGATTCAGAACAGCAATTGTTAATCTCGATTGTGTTCACAACAACGGGAAAGCCTGGTTCGAGGGCATTCACTGGTGGCCTGCATACTGGACAAACAATTATCAGATATCCGCTGCTATCTCACTCAATCAAATGGACAAAGCCCGCAGTGCCTTCCGGTTTTTAAATACGAAGGAAAGAGGACTTTGCACAGTAGTCTCAAGCAACGGTCAACCGGCTGACTCGGTTACAGAAGATGGGATACCTTACTACATTTATGAACTTTCGCAGTATATTGACTGCACTCGTGACACTGCTTTGCTAAACGAATTATGGCCGGCGCTTTCAAGGGGCATTGACGAGGTATGGAAGGTGCGCGACGACAACAACAATAGCCTGTTAAACTGGCATATGGGCTGTAATGCATTTTTATACCAGGCCGATCATCTCCAATTACCGGGTGATGCCGCATCGCCAAGCCTGATAATGGCCGCCATGCTTGAAAAAGCAGCCTGGATGGCCGAAATTATAGGTAAAACCAGCAACGCCCGAAAATGGCGCGAACGGTCTGAAAAGATGTATAAACTACTTTTACCCATGCTCTGGAACAAAGAATCAGGTGTTTTATACAGTCATTTAGATCAACAGAATATTGCCCATTTAGGCCATTATTACACCGATATGATTTTCCCATCGCTTTACACGCGGCTTCCGGAAATCGTTGGATGGCAAAGTCTCGATTACCTGAAACAGAGCCTCTGTTTCGAAAGCCGTACAGGAATAAATCACGATCCGGTTCTTTTAATGCGTGTTGGGGACCTGAAGCCGACTATTTTCGGAAATGATAATGTTATGCCGGTCCAGATGGCAGAAGCATCACGCGCATTTTTTAAAACGGGAGATAATAGTACCGGATTCAGGTTGCTTGAGTCAGTTGCGCTGGCAGGAACAGTCCATACAGAAGCCCCTGGTAATTTTCCGGAAAGGATGAACGACTGTGGCAAAGGAGAGGCAAATTACCTTTTTGGAAATCCCATCGGTTCATTTATTCATGGAGTTGTTAATGGTTTATTCGGATTAGCACAGATAAATAACGGCAGAACTCTGGAATGGTCCCCTGCATTTCCTGACACATGGAATAAGGCTCAGCTTACTTTGCCCTATGTCAGGGCTTCTTATTCCTCGAAAATGAAAGATGAAGTAACTGCGGTGTATACTGCCGGGCATGATAAACAACGAGGGCTGCTGTTTTCAACACTACTTCGTCCCTGTAAAGTACAATCGGTGCAAGTAAACGGTAAAGCTGTAGCCTATCAGCTCACCCCGGCGCTGAATAAAATAAAAATTCAGCTGACAGCAGATGGCGCTTTATCTCATGAAATAAAAATAGTTTACCGGCTGCAAAATGGAAAAAAGACAGAAGACAAGGAAATAGAACAAGGGATGAAAACATCGTGGGTTTTTCCATCCGCTATTGTTGATATACAGGACCCGCAAGGGTTATTGAAAAATACCAAAGTGTCCGGCACCAGATTGGATGCGGCAGTATCGGAAAACACCGGGCATCATCAGTTTTTTGTGAAACTGAAGAACCCTGAGGTTATTGCTCCGGTTACACTCACCATTATTCCGCATATTAGTGCCTCGGTTAAATCGGCTTTTTACAACCTCACCGATAAAACTGTAACAACCAATATAGATGTGAAGGCTCCATCAATGAAAGAAAATTCAGGAAAGTTAATGATCAGAATTGCTGACAGGCAGAGCGAAATATCAGTTAGACATACTGGGCACGTCAACAGGATGATCGTTTTCAAAAATATGGATATCCCTGCAAAGGGGGTATATCCCGTGGAATTCAATTTGCAAAACAATCAGAGGGATATCCTGAAAACAACTGTAAATACGCTTCTCTGCGGATCCGATAGCGCAACCGACAAACGTATGCAGAGAATTCGCGACATGAGAACCGAATTCATCGATATTTCCGGTATGCGCAACAGCCAATCCGTCTTTGCCACATCCTTATGGCGTTGGGCAAATGTGAATATTGAGCGTGGTGTGTTTAAAGATTTCAAGGATACGATTAAAACAAATGGGGGAATATTCGCCTGTCCCAGGACAGACAATACACTCGTGACAATCGAATTTGGAAGAAGTGACCACCAGACTGCCAAAACAATCCGAAGTGATAAGCCTTCCGTTTTGGTTTTCCCTGTGAATAAAAAAATAATGAACCTTTCTTTGTTTTTTGTCAGCGACGTGCAATCGAGAAATACTGGCACTGAATTAGGTCATATTAAACTGAACTATGACATCGGAGAAACAACCAGTATACCATTGATAACCGGACAAAATATCAGCATGCTTGAGTTCTCATCAATGAAGGATTCGGAACTTGAACCGGTTTACTTAGGTAACTGGAAGGGAGGATTAGCCAGAGTCCTGCAGATTCCGTGCAAAAGCTCGTTAACACTGAAATCATTTTCAATAGAATTAAATGCTGCAGATGCTGAATTGGGCTTAATTGGCGTGAGTATAGTAAATACCTCTTCCGGTAGTCAGACTTTGAGTAAATAAATGGAGGGGTTTGTCCTTTATCTGAGGGGAGGTCTGCACCTTTTTCCAAATCGAAGGTGCATAACAGACCAATAAATCCAATCCAAAGCAACTTTATAGCCACGGGATTGTTGTTCAATCTATAATGATTAATAATCCTGCTTAATTTAAATCTCCATGGTTATGCACAAACTCCACTGTTTTAAAAATAGAAATTATCTGAGATTACCGAATTTTTACCAGTTTTACTTCCTTATTTTTCCCCTTTTATTTACGTCGTGTTTAACCTTCAGCCAAAATAATCCCCTGACCGAAATCAAAATCGGAAGCGCAATCCCATCATTCGCCCTTTCTGACCAAAACGGCCAGGTATTTGATATCAAATCAGTTCTCGGCAAAAAGAACCTTGTGATTTATTTTTATCCAAAAGATGATACGCCGGGCTGTACAAAGGAAGCCTGTTCGTTCCGTGACCAGTTCGAAGTTTTCACTAACGCTGATGCAGTGATTATAGGCATTAGTGGACAATCGGTTGAAAGCCACAAGAAATTTGCCGAAAAATACAGGCTCCGCTTTACCCTGCTTAGCGACGACGAGAATAAAATTCGTAAACGATTTGGCGTACCTACAAATTTTCTGGGGTTACTCCCTGGCCGCGTAACGTATGTAGCAGACAAGACAGGCAAAGTAATCTACATTTTCAATTCACAAACTCAGGCGTCAAAACATGTGGATGAAGCGTTGCGTATACTCAAGGAATCAAAATAAAGTTCGCATAATGATTTGCCTATCTGCACAGCAGAAACAAGCCCGAACTCAACCAAAATGCGCAAATGCAGATTGTAAATTGCCAATAATCACTGGAATTGACTGTTTTCTCAACGTAAAAGAGCTTCTCTCTTACGTTTTTAAATATGTGCAGGACTGAAACGGCCGGATGAAATATGTTTTGGCCAATGAAATCACCGAAAAGGTAATCTGCGATAAGTTTTTGGTCATTTGTTAAACGGAAATGGCCATTTACCACGAGTTTCCGGCCATTTGTTAAACAGATTTATGATTTTTGTTCACGTTACAACTGGGAAATAAGTTTTGCAGATTACTTGTAATGCCGTCAACGACGACAACTGCCGCCTTCTGTCTTTACGATTTTGTTATCTTATTCAATCGGATTCCCGGAGCCTTAAGGAGGATAATATGGTATGATTATTCAAAGTTCCGATTATTCATCCCGGATTCATGGCTTCGTTCAAAATTGAGAACGATTTTAGTTTTGCCGCACTGTCATAAATGTTAGTGGAGACCATCAGTTCATCTATAACTGTCTCAGCAATAAATGCAGAAAGATTTTTATGGAGTGTTTCATGATTCCCTGTAAAGGTGCATGACAACATATTTCGGACTAATTTCTGAACATCGGGAATCTGGAAATTAGCCGGTAAAGGTCCCGGTGGTCTAAGGGGACTTCGGGTATTGGTTATTATTCCTACAAAAAGAGTGAGTAAACTTGACATTAGAAATTCTGCCTCTTCATCCGTATCGGCAGCGATTACATTAACACATGCCATCACATAAGGTGATTCCAACTGCATAGATGGCGTGAAATTCTTACGGTAAATATCAATAGCTGTGCGGAATTGCTGCGGAGCAAAATGTGAGGCAAAAGCATAAGGTAAACCCATCGATGCAGCAAGGTATGCACTATCGGTACTGGAGCCAAGTATCCATAATGGAATCTCTAATCCTTCACCAGGAAAGGCGCGCACCTTGGCGCTGGAATTACCTTTGCTAAAATAGGACTGCAACTGTCGTATATCCGACGGAAAACTAAATGGGGTATCCATGTTATTGCGTCTTAAGGCCATGGCAGTCGCCTGGTCGGTACCGGGAGCCCGTCCAAGGCCCAGATCAATCCGACCCGGATATATGGATTCCAATGTCCCGAACTGTTCCGCGATAATGAGCGGACTGTGATTTGGCAACATAATACCTCCCGACCCTACCCGAATCTGTTGGGTTTTCCCGGCAATATGCCCTATCAGAACTGAGGTAGCAGAACTTGCAATGTGCTTTATATTATGGTGCTCTGCCATCCAGATACGCTTAAACCCCAAAGAATCGGCATGTTGTGCCACTTCAACAGTTCTCATTATTGCTGAAGCAGAATCTCCACCCTCAACAACCGTTGCTAGCTCCAAAACTGACAATGGTATTTTACGCATAATTCCTTTCTTATTGATTTAGTGTGAGATTCCTGATAAAGGAGAATCAATTATTTAGACTCAATCCATGTGGCAATTTCGCCTCCTGTTTGTCCTGCCTCGCTAAACGGTGTTAACAGGACATTTACGGGTTTGCCATCTGACTGCATTGGGATTGAATAGGCCTGTTTCCAGGACCACTCCTTTGGTAATGATTGATGGGCATCTATCAGTAAGACATCTATCTTCGGGAAACTTACCACGTTTAATGAGTCTAAACCTGAGTTTAATGATTTGTCAACAGCAAGAACCTGAGGTCCACGTTTAAATGCAATTGTGCCGGGGTAGGAAATGCCGCCTGGAAGAACTTCAACCGGAATTCGAAAATTAACCTTTACGATGTCATTGGACTTCCAGTCCCTGTGAATTACCAGCATATTTCCAGGAATACCCTTATAAGATTCCTTGCCGACCGTGGCAGAATATTCTTTTGCCCAGGTAGGAACCCTGAAATTCAAAGCAAACGTTTTCGCTGAAGATGGGGTTATTTTATAGTTTACCTTCCCTTCCAATGGGAAAGCAGTTGAAGATTCTACCATCAGGCCAATAGAAGAATTATCGTCAGCAATAACAGTATCCTTTACAATTCCAGATTCAATCAAAAGCAGTGAAAAAACACCGTTGATTCTGCCCCAAACAAGATCAGGTATAAGCGAAATCCCCCTTGGAATGCTTGAAAGGCAGCATGAAAATCCCTGGTCACATTTATATGGTTTAACACCCTGTAATGCAGTGTAATAACTAACGCACCCAGTTTGAGGATTTTCAGCAGCAATCAGGTGATTATACACGGTTCGCTCTAGCTCCTCAGAATATTTTTGATCACCTGTGATCTGTAATAATTGCAGATTGAACTGCAGCCATGTTGTTGTCACACAACCCTCTCCCATACTTGTTTTATTTTCGGCCGGCATTAAACCGTCCTGCTGGAAATGTTCGCCTACACTAGACGTTCCGGTAATATACAAACGGTTCCTGCAGATATCGGTCCAGGCTGTTTCAAGGGCTCTCAGATAATGGATATCTCCGGTTACTTTATAATATTTAAGGATTCCCAAAAAGCATGAAAGCATTTCATATGCTTTTCCATTCCCGACTTTGGTAACCTGACCATATTTCTCAAGTCCACTCAAAATTTTAGGGCCGTTTGGATGCTCGAAGGCCCGCAGGATATATTCACAAAAATCGAGGTATTTCCTATCTCCCGTATATCTGTAGAGGTCGACCATAGGTTCAAGAATACTTCCCGGTGCAAGACCCACATGCCAGCCTGCTATCATAAGATCCTTTTTCCCAGGCTCATCGCCGAATGTGTTGCACATAAGGCTCCCGGCTTTTTTGGCAGCGTCCAAAGCCGGTTGAAAACCCGTAACCGAATAATAATTAAGCAACCCGATTATCGCATATTTATGTGCCCAGACATCCCATTCGGTCCAGTAATCTTTAGGTAAATAGGTTCCCAGGTAACCATCGGGGAGTTGACATGCAATATACTGTTTCACAATTCCATCTGCCAACTTTTTAATACGGATATCATTGGAATATTTATAGGTATTGGAAGCAGAAAATAAAAACTTGCCAACATGTTCGCCGAGCCAAACCTGTGATCCTGGACGTTTTCTGAATCCTGACAGGATTGTGGTTGAATCAATTTGTAACAGTCGCTTTTCGAGATTAATATCCATTCGGTACCCAAGGAAACCGGTTATCTGCTGGTAATAGGCCGGGACAAATTTATCGGCCACTTTATTTGGAATAACTGGTTCATACAGCTTTATCTTTTTCAGGTTACCTGCCTGAACTACAACAACCTGCAGACATAATAGAAAAAACAGTAAATTCCTCATAATGAATTAATATGATTTAACACGTTCTATTTAAATAATAAGAAAATATGACAATAGATCAATG
>CAIOOC010000823.1 GCA_903859795.1 uncultured Bacteroidia bacterium | reverse complement strand
TCCGAATATCCGCAGCAAGTGCGATTATAAAATCGCTGACGTGAGGGCTATCCCTTACGAGGACAGGTACTTCGGCGCCGCTTTTATCAGTCACGTTCTGGAGCACATGCCCTCGATTGTTGATGCCGTAAAGGCGCTGGATGAACTTCACAGGGTAATAGAAGTGCTGATTGGCTTTCTCACGAAAGTCCACTATTCTCCAAACCGTTTTGGACCATATAACGTCGGCTTCCCTGACTACGGGAAGTGGTGCGGGTTTCCTGTCGATCGTTGTCTTTTTTACATAAGCTGCGTCAATGACCTGAGCCTTCAACAGATTTTCTGATGTAACCCCAATCAAAACTAATACAATGATCAATACTGATTTTTTCATCTCTAATTAATTTTAAAACTTATCGGAGGTAAATTACGTGTTGTGCCGTCATCACCCTTAACTATAATACTCTCAATATATAACCGGCTGCCGGGGCTTAAACCCTTCATCAGATCGCGCTGTTCAGGCGAGAACCGGTTACCTTTGGTTGGCTTGTCGACAATAAATCCGGCTCTGGAAGTAGAAACGACAAATGAAGTAACCGTAAAGTTCATTTCGAAGTCAAATTCGGGGATTTTTGCCAAAACGCCCTGTTGTGCTTCAAGTTCATTACGTGAGATTACTCCGTCTGTTTTATTGGCAACGGAAGCAATCGGATCCGGAACCTTTTTGACCCGGAATGGCATTGAGCCGATCTCTTTAAGTGAACCGTCTATTTCGGCTTTAACAGTAATGATAGCTTTTTCACCAATCTTTTCAGGCCTTACGATATAATTTCCGTCAGGACCTGCCTGAATTGAACCATTTGTGATCGATACTTTAATATTATTGGCAGATATCCCCGGGACTGAAATGGAAACCGGATTATCGAGTCCGGAATAAAAAACATTCATCTTTGTTGCAGAAACGCTCATAGATGGTTTAGCAACTTCATATTCGTGTTTAAAAGGATAGTTTACTATGACTCCGTATGGGTTTTTGTAATTTATCTGGCCTCTGAATTCAGCCTTCCCGTCTTTACTTGTCACCACTTTATATAACCCGGCATTTTCACCAGGAATCATAGGTAAGGTAGTTCCACCGACAGTTATTGCAGAAGTGACAGTAGTATCAACCGCGGAGAGAAAAACTTTGGCTTCATAGGTATTTCCCTGCAGTACATAGTCTGAACTTGAAACGACCTGAGCCTGAAGTTTATTGAATTTGAATGATGCGGCATCTATTTGGGCATACAGGTGATTAATCACATCTGATTCAGCATTTCGCACATCGCTTTGAATCTTTGACATCAGCGTAATAACGGCTATCAGAGGATATCCTTCAAATTTACTTGATTCCCAAGAGGGTGTCTGTCCTTGTTTGGGAGGTGGATTTGAGGTATCGAGACTCTTATTTATTGAAGCGAGCAATTCTGTATTTGACGTGTCAACCAAAGCAATTAGTGATTTACGGTACTTTTCAATGGCATTTTTCAATGCTAAGCCATGTTTTTTGTTGATCATTAATTCAACCGAATAATTCAGGTCATCCTGCGAAATGATGTTATCAACGTTTCCTTCGGGGCCGTCAGCGGCTTTTACAATCATCTCTTTCAGACTATGAATGTATTGGTACAGGGAGTCAGAATTTGTTTTCACTTTTAGTACTGATCTATTTAGTTCTCCTGCTTTTTTGGGATTTTCCTTTGCAGCATTACTAAATTCATCATAAACGCGCTGGTTTTTTGCGATAGAGCTTTGAATGGTCTGCATGAAATTGTGATTGACCATCACAAAAGCGTCCAATACAGTTTTGTCGACATTAAGCGCTAACATGGCAGTTAAAACCAGGTACATCAAACTGATCATTCGTTGTCTGGGTGCCTCCGGACAGTATTTCGTTCCCATGTTCGAATTAACCTTTTACGTTCATGGCTCCCAACATATTGCCATATACATTGTTAAGAGCCTCCAGATTTTTATTTAACTGTTCAGTTTGTTTCCTGTATTTTTGAGCCTCCTCAACTGCGCTGTTGACCAGTTCTGTCATTTTAGCCTGACCTTCAAATGCTTCTTCCGATGCAGCAGAGAGTTTTTTTGCATGTTGAAGGTGCAGTTCATAGGATGAATGCAATGCTGATATGCTCGAATTAACAAGTGAAAGACCGTTGCTGTAAGTTTTGGTATGGTCGTTTAGTGCCAGGAGATCCTTATTGACTGATTCAGTAAAGCTTTTATAGGATTGAGCAAGTTTATCACCGGTAGTGGCCAGTTGATCATTGATCTTTTTCGATGATTCATTGAAGGTTGCCGCCAGATTTTTAGATGAATTACCAAGGATCTGAGAGGATTGATCGTATGAATAAACCAGGTCGTTGGTTGATTTCTCAATTGAATGTGAAGCTCTTGCATTGATGTCTTTGAATACTGACATAGATTCAGAAGCTCCGGTAATATTTTTTACATATTCGTCGGTTGCCAAACTGGCTACCGATATATCTGCAATTCCACTTGCTGTATTGGAAAGATCCTGAAGTCCCTTTTTTACTTTGGCAAGTAATTCTGGGGAAATATCGGCTTTTTCAAGAATACTTTCAATAGTTGCAGGTTGAGAAGGGGCAGGATAGCTGAAGACTTCCTCTTCTTCCATATAGGCTTCTCTGAGTTGGGGATATACTTTAGACCAATCGGGTATTTCTACTGAAGGCTCAAAAGCAGAGAAGAAGAATATAACTACTTCGGTTAACATTCCTATTGGCAGAATAATGTTAGCATAGGGCCAGTGCTGTAATTTAAACAATGCACCAAGAAGAACCACCGAAGCCCCAATACTATATAAAAAATTCATCGAAGATTTCCATCTTCTTGAATGGGTAAATTCAAACACCGCCATTATCTAACTATTTTTTGGTTAAGTCTGTTTTTTATTTTCTATTTGATTGAAACTCATCCCCAAAAGATGAGCGGACGCATCGAAATCCGACGTATGATTTCGCTGTATCCTGATATTCGTATGTACGTGTTCCCACCTGAATAAAATAGGCTATATCTTTCCATGAACCGCCTCGTATTACCTTTCGTTTCATCGCGGGAGGATCACCTGGAAGGGCGTTTTGTTCAAAGTTGGGATTCAGGTCGTGCATGACGTTATATGATGATTCATCATAGGCAGTAATTGTCCATTCAGCGACATTCCCGGCCATATCGTAAAGACCATATCCATTAGGGTCATAAGTTGCAACTTTAACAGTCGTTTTACCCCCGTCGTCACTATAATTTCCACGCATTGGTTTAAAATTGGCGAGAAAACATCCATTCTTTGAACGTGTATAATAGCCTCCCCAGGGGTACATTGAGTTGCTTAACCCTCCTCTGGCCGCTAATTCCCACTCTGCTTCAGATGGCAGGCGGTAATCCTGAACTCCCACCTCACCTTTTCCTAAAAGTGCAGAATTTTTAAAATTAGTACGCCACATACAAAATGCTTTTGCCTGTTTCCAGGTTACACCAACTACGGGATAATCATCAAATCCGGGATGGGAGAAATATTTATTTGTAAGCGGATCATTAAAAGCATAGGAGAAATCACGGATCCAGACCAGTGTATCAGGATAGACGTTTACGCCATCACTCATAATAAAACTTGAGCGTCCTTCAATTGGAACAACTTTCCCGCTTAAATCAGTTACAGTTCCCTGATAGTTTTGGGTTTTGTAATTATAGGCGTTCACCATCCGGGCAGCCTGCTGAAGGTCAACCCAGGAATAAGTATAGTTTAACTTTCTGGTATCGAGTTCTTTTCTTCCCATGATTCTGTCGCTTCCTGCGTAAAACATGGGTTCCAGGGCATCTTTGTATTCAGGATTACGCCAGTCGAGCTTTCTCTTCCAATCGAGAATAGGCGGATCAACCGGATTGCCTTTACGGTCCTGGGTGATCTTAAATTCCTCAAATTGTTCAGAGAGCATTTGACGAGCCATTGAATCGCGAACCCAGTAAACGAACTGGCGATATTCATTGTTCGTAATTTCGGTGTCATCCATCCAGAAAGTGGATAGATCAACTGTCCTTGTTGGGACAGCTGCAGATGCAACATCCTGATCACCAGCTCCCATATTGAAACTTTGTCCAGGTATTAATACCATACCTAACGGAGAAGGTTCAAAATATTTACCTCGTTTCAAAACTCCTGTTAATTCTCCTCCACCACCGCGGTGACAGCCTGATAACAAGAGAATACACGATATGCTACCTAAGATGAATAATCGCTTCATAGTTCGTTTAATATGTTGTAATCAACTATTTTTAGGTCAAAGTTACAAAAATCTCACACTTTTGTACTTATGATCATGCTTTTTGTATAATAAAACTGAATATGCCAAAAAGAACTCATGCGAGCCGGAGTTATATCGCGACAGAGCGGAGATACTTACATCGTATGAATATCCAAACTTAATGCCGTTCCATAACTCTGTTCCAGCTGTTACAATAACAGCATCCCCGATACGATAACCAAGTCCCCCCCAGAATCGTTTATCGTATTCCAGCGTCAACCCAATATCAGCCTGCCAGGAAGCTAAATCTCTTTTATAAAAGATATTGGGTATAGCCGCTAATCTTTCATCTGCCATTTTTATCGTGTAACTCCCGCTTAAATAATACGTTCTGGTAAGCGAATATTTACCCGATTGACCAAAAGACATAGAAGGATTGTTTAAATGTTTACCAGCGATTGAGAGTTCGTATTCCTCATCCTGGTAATACAATCCAAGTCCTATATCTGCCATTATACCAGCAACTTTACCCGTTGGAAGAGATGGATCTGAAAGATTAATAAGATCGCTACCATCGATTCCTGTCATGTCAAAATTAAGATTTTTATTCATTAATCCCAACGAGATTCCGGAACCTAGTGTTCCTCTGCCAAATTTAGTCCTCCAGGAATAGCTGAATGCTACAGATACATTCTTCTCAAAACCAATTACATCATTAATGACAGACATCCCTACTCCATCACTGTTCCCGATCAGATGAAGTGAAGCGTCTGCATTAAAAACTGTAGTAACAGGGGCTCCTGGAAAACCTACCCACTGAAACCTGTTTAAAAGCGAGACGTTTATTAGCCCAGTTGATCCCGCAAAGCCCGGATTAACAGTTAATTGATTAAACCTGTTCTGGCTGAATTGCGGATCCTGCTGAGCTTTTGCGACAAAAATACTAATATTTACCAATATCCAAAACAGTATAGCCTTATTCGTCAGCTGCTTCATGCGATAAGTGATATTTGTGCAATTATCATTCATTAGCAGAGCGGTAACTTTTAAAGTTTCTCATTTACTGTTTTTTCTATTTAAGAACAAATATAGAACAATACTAGTTATATTTTATTGAAATATTTCCACCATTTTTCTGAGATCTCGTTTTTGCATGCTTTTTTGTAATCTTTTTTGGAACATGGAATTCTGAATGGAAATAAAGTGCAATCCTCTGAAGGGACTTCCATCCACCATCGTCTGGAGATTGGATGCACTAAAAATGCAATTGGTTCTTCCAATCCATCCACTGTAACCCGATAATGTTCAAAATTTGTGGCTTCATCAACGGGTTCTTCATCCAACCTTTTTGAGACTCCATTAATAAAGTACCAACTGATTTGGGCTGCCATCATAGCCCCGAGGTTAGCCGGATCTGCCTTTGGAGAATATCCAAAAAGTGCAAACCAGGCCGGAGTAGTCGAAATGCCGCAATACCATGCAATCTGGCATGCCTCCTCTCCCGTTAATCCATTGGGCGATAGTCGGTACTGACCAGGCGCTTCAGAGGCTTTCATAGATCCGAAATCAAAACTTACCATGTCGGCTTTGCGAATCATGGGCTCGAGTTCCCTGAAGTCTGCACGGATTTCTCCTAAACTGAGGATCTCACCGTTAGATCCTTCGGCTAAAAGATCGTGCCATTGCTCGCCAATAAAATATGATTGTCCCCCAATAAGACTTACCGAAGTTCCAACCGGGAGCATATTGATGAAGCGCTCATCTGCAGCGCTTTTTGTATTTTCAGAATTATCGATCCTGTCATCCACTATCACAAGTTCAGAAGCTTCCCTATTGGCACCACTGATGAACGGAACAGTGAGTTCCTGGCTTCCCCCCAGAATTAGCAATCTGATTCCAAGTCCGGATAACTCCTCAGAAACAATTTTTACAGCAGCATAAGTATCTCTTGGTTGGTTGCCACATTTAATATTGCCAAGGTCGACAATATCCATTTCGGACGGGAAGGTTGCCAATGAATATAATTGAAGTCTGATTGCATCGGTCCCTTCAGCAACATCTTGATTATGAGAACCTCTTCCTTCAGGAACCCCCAAAATAGCTACCGAGGGAAGGTTATTGAGATCCCATTTCCGCTTTTTAAGGTAGTATCCCAGCTCAACTGAGCTCCCATCATATGTTCTGACAACAGCCAGATCTTTTGCAGGTATTAAGAGATCGGTTAGCATAGCTCAACTCTGTTAAAGTGATAATAACCTATTAATAAGGAATGCAAAGTGTAAAAAGCAAAGTTTAAAATTTGGGAAATTACAATTATAATTGAATATCCGCCATTTTGCTTTTTACATTTTACATTTTCCATTTATTTCGATCGTCTCTTACTCGTCTTGGGTTTACTCCCCTCAGATTCAATGATTAACTGGCAATCTGCGGCTGTCAGAGCATTGATATCAGTCCCTTTCTTAATTTTATAATTCTCCTTTTTAAATGAGATATAGG
>CAIOOC010000822.1 GCA_903859795.1 uncultured Bacteroidia bacterium | reverse complement strand
TCCAGATGAACCTGATGGTTCTTCCCGGAGTTCGCAAGAAGGATATTAAGGAAATTTACTCACACCCGGTCTCATTCCTGCAATGTGCTGAATATCTTGAAAAGTATTTCCCCAATGTTGAAACTAAAGAGCTTGGCGACAATGCTGCAGTAGCTAAACTTATCGCAAAGGAGAAGATCCCTTATGCCGCTGCAATCAGCAATCTGAGGTCCGCTCAGCTCTATGGTCTTGAGGTGATTGATAAGGGGGTTGAGAGTAATAAAAAGAACTATACCAGATTTCTTATACTGGCCAAACATGCCAACTCTGCCGAGACTCCAAATAAAGCCTCGATCTGTTTTGAAGTTGGACATTTTCACGGAGCTTTGGCCAAAGTCTTGAATACTTTTGCTGAGCATGAGATTAACCTGACTAAAATCCAATCGCTCCCAATAATTGGGAAACCGAATGAATACTCTTTTCATGTTGATGTTGAATGGGATTCCATCGAAAACTATGAGAAGGCAATTCATATGGTATTAAAAAACGTATCCAGCATGGCGATTCTCGGTGAATATGTCAGGGGAGAAGTTGCCATACACAACGAATAAATAAACAGATATGGAAAATGTAGCTATCTTTTTCGGACCGGAAGGTGGATCCGTTAATCGTGTTGCCAAATTACTGGCCTCTAAAATGGAAAACCTTAACCCTGATCTGATCTTTATCAATGAGGCAACATCCGAAGATCTGGCCCGTTATGACAACATAATTTTTGGAATCTCAACTATTGGCCGTGATACATGGGATCAGAAATTTGGAAATATTGATTGGGCCCGGTTTATGCCAATTGTCTCATCTTTCGATTTTACAGGTAAGAAAGTTGCGGTATTCGGTTTGGGTGATCATATCACTTATGCCTATCATTTTGTAAATTCGATGGGTATTCTGGCCAAAACAGTAATTAAAAACGGAGGAGAGCTTTTGGGAAAAGTAAGTTCAGAAGGTTATGATTTTCAGGATTCTGAAGCACTTGAAGGTGGATTGTTTCTCGGTTTACCTGTCGATGAGGACTTTGAACCGGAGCTGACCGAAAGTCGTCTTGATACCTGGGTTGCACAGTTAAACCTGGAGTTTTGAATCTGTCAGTCCCAATGAATACTCCAATTGATTACGAGCTTGTTGTGCATAAAATAGAGGAACTTGAAGTGCCTGAGATTGGTAATGCCTCTATTAGGGAAATTGTCCAACTGGTCAGCAGTATAGAAGCTGCAACCGGGGAACGTTATATCCGAATGGAGATGGGCATTCCTGGATTGCCACCTGCCGCCATTGGTGTCGATGCAGAAATTGAGGCATTGCGGAAAAATGTGGCATCTGCCTATCCGCGCATTGATGGAATTCAAACTCTCAAGGACGAGACCTCACGCTTTGTGAAACTTTTTATGGACATTGACGTAAAACCTGAAGGGTGTATACCAACAGTAGGATCTATGGAGGGAAGTTATGCTTCCTTTCTGGTGGCCGGCAGTTGTTATAAGGAACGTGATACTGCACTGTTTATCGATCCGGGTTTTCCTGTTCAAAAACAGCAGATGCTTGTTATGGGCCAGAAATACGAGACCTTTGATGTTTTCGACTTCAGAGGTGAAAAACTTCGATCCAAACTTGAATCATACCTGTCTAATGGAAATATCAATTGTATCGTTTATTCCAATCCAAATAATCCTGCCTGGATATGTTTTGACGAAGAGGAACTAAGCATTATCGGTGACCTTGCCAATAAGTACGACGTGATAATCATTGAAGATCTTGCCTATTTCGGGATGGATTTCAGATCCGATCTTTCACGACCGGGTTTTCCTCCCTATCAGGTAACTGTGGCCCGCTATACCGGAAACTATATCCTGATGATTTCCAGTTCAAAAGTGTTTTCTTATGCCGGTCAGCGAATCGGGATGATGGTGATTTCGGATAGTCTGTATCACCGGCATTTCCCATATCTGGGTGAGCGGCTTAAGGTTCATGGATTTGGGAATGCCATTGTTCACAGGGTCTTATATTCATTGACATCAGGAACATCACATTCGGCACAATATGGCCTTGCTGCTATGTTTAAAGGTGCTAACGATGGAAACTTCAATTTTATCGAAGAGGTAAAAGAATACGGAGAGAAGGCCAAAATAATGAAGCGTATTTTTACAGATAACGGGTTTAAGATTGTATATGATACCGATCTTGATCAACCTGTCGGCGACGGGTTCTATTTTACGATTGGTTATCCCGGAATGACTGGTGCCGAATTGCTGCATAAATTGCTTTATTACGGGGTCAGTGCAATCTCACTCGGAAACACCGGAAGTACAAAAGAGGGGTTAAGAGCGTGTGTTTCAAATGTAAAACGTGAGCAATTCGGTGATTTAACAGCCCGGCTTCAGCGATTTAATTCAGATTTCCCTTTGTAACTAAAACTGAGGATTGTCTTTACGGAATAATATTTAACAGTTAATGATTTAATAAACACCAGATAGAGATGGCAAAAGTCAGAGGAGCAGTCGTTGTTGATAACGAAGAATGTAAAGGGTGCAACCTTTGTGTAGTTGCCTGTCCAACCTTGACCCTGGCGCTAAACCGAAATGTAAACAACAAGGGGTACCACTATTCATATATGGAAAATCCGGAAAATTGTACCGGATGTTCCAATTGCTCAACCGTTTGCCCTGATAGTTGTATCACCGTTTACAGGGTGAAAGTCGAACAATAAATATTTCTTTAAATCCTGAATATGGGAGAGTTAAGATTAATGAAAGGAAATGAGGTAATTGCTGAGGCGGCAATTCGCTGCGGATGTGATGGCTATTTTGGTTATCCTATTACACCGCAGTCTGAGGTAATGGAAACCTTGATGACACTTCGCCCCTGGGAAACAACCGGTATGGTTGTATTGCAGGCTGAAAGTGAAATTGCCTCAATTCATATGGTTTACGGTGCTGCCGGAGCAGGTAAGAGGGTAATGACCTCCTCTTCAAGTCCGGGTATTAGCCTCATGGCAGAAGGAATCTCGTATATCGCAGGTTCAGAATTGCCCTGCGTAATTGTTAATGTTCAACGGGGTGGACCAGGGTTAGGGACTATTCAGCCTTCACAGGCTGACTATAATCAGGCGACCAAAGGCGGTGGTCATGGCGATTATTCATTGCTTGTACTTGCCCCCGCATCTGTTCAGGAGATGCATGATTTTGTAATTCTTGGATTTGAATTAGCCTTTAAGTTTCGTAATCCGGTAATGATATTGGCGGACGGAGTTATCGGGCAATTAATGGAAAAAGTGGAATTGATCGACCAGCGCCCCAGATGGACCAATGAACAGATCCTGGAGATTTCTGGTAACTGGGCAACAATAGGCAAACCATCATCAAGGAAAAAACACGTGATCACATCACTTGAGATGGATTCAAATATGATGGAGAATAATAACCTGCGTCTTCAGGCCAAGTACACCCAGATGAAGGACGAGGAGGTACGCTATGAGGCAATCGCCTGTGAGGATGCAGATTATATTGTTGTAGCTTTTGGATCTGCTGCCCGGATCTGTCAAAAGACAGTTCAGATTGCACGCAAAAAAGGGATAAAGGTAGGTTTGATACGTCCGATAACCTTATTCCCTTTTCCTGAAAAAATAATTGCCGAATACGCCGCAAAGGTGAAAGGGTTTCTTTCTGTAGAGTTCAATGCCGGACAGATGGTCAACGATATTCGTCTTGCAGTAAACGGGGTTACAAAAGTTGAATATTTTGGCAGAATGGGAGGTATTGTCCCTACGCCCGATGAAGTAGAAGATGCTTTGGAACAACGATTTTTAATAGGAGATTTATGACGGTAATAACTGGAAAAATCAACGAGATCATTAAACCGGAAAATCTGGTTTATGCAAAATCACCGCTTCTGAACGACGTTTCAATGCATTATTGCCCTGGATGCAGTCATGGCGTAGTTCACCGGCTTATAGCAGAAGTGATTGACGAAATGGGCATTCAGGAGCAGACTATCGGCGTTTCACCAGTAGGTTGTGCTGTTTTTGCCTATAATTATATCGATATTGACTGGCAGGAAGCTGCACATGGCCGTGCACCCGCTGTTGCTACCGGAATCAAACGTGTAATGCCTGAAAAGTATGTTTTCTCATATCAGGGCGACGGAGACCTTGCTGCTATTGGTACAGCCGAGACATTTCATGCTGTAAACCGGGGTGAGAATATTGTAATGATCTTTATCAATAATGCGATTTATGGGATGACCGGAGGCCAGATGGCACCAACGACTCTTGTAGGTCAGGTCACTTCAACAACTCCCAATGGAAGAAATGTAGATTTAAACGGATACCCGTTAAGAATTACAGAACTGATTGCACAATTACCTGGTGCAGCATTTGTAACAAGGCAAAGTGTCCAGACTCCTGCTGCAGTGCGCAAAACAAAAAAGGCCATACGTAAAGCCTTTGAAATTCAGGCACAGAAGAAAGGAACATCATTTGTAGAGGTTGTTTCCACATGTAGTTCAGGCTGGAAACTGAGTCCGGTAGCTTCAAATAAATGGATGGAAGAAAATATGTTCCCCCAATATCCATTGGGTGATCTAAAGGATACTGGTCGTGCGGACCCGGATTTGTACAAGGTTAAAGGTTAATAAAATATATTTAAAGCTGATAAAATGACTGAAGAGATCATCATTGCAGGATTTGGCGGGCAAGGGGTTCTTTCTATGGGGAAAATCCTTGCTTATTCAGGAGTGATGCAGGATCAGGAGGTAGCCTGGTTTCCTTCGTATGGCCCGGAAATGAGAGGTGGAACAGCCAACGTAACTGTTATCCTGAGTGACGAACGGATCAGCTCTCCGATACTACACGAATTTGATACCGCCATTATCCTGAATCAGCAATCGATGGACAAATTCGAATCACGCGTAAAAACCGGAGGGATGCTTCTGTATGATCCTAACGGGATACTTCATCACCCAACACGGAAAGATATAACCATTCTTAAAGTTGAAGGGTCGAGGCTTGCTGTTGAAATGGGCAACCCACTCACATTTAATATGATTGTGCTCGGCGCCTTTCTAAAAGCAAAACCAGTGATCAAATTGGAAAATGTGAAAAAAGGGCTTGAGAAATCTTTACCTGAAAGACATCATAAACTGATTCCCCTGAATCTGCAAGCTATAGAAATCGGTCAGGAACACCTTGTGGTGGTGCAAACGGTGTGATTGGCGGTTTAGGATATTAGCCTCTCCTTACAACATCCCGTGATCAATCTGCCAGACAATATATTCGATCATCTTGTCTTCATTGGCAGCATCATACTCCGATTTCAGGTTATGCCCGAATATCCGTGCTACTCCCTGCCAGAAGAATGCAGCAAAACCGCCTTTAAACTCTTTAATTATCTCATAAGATGACTTTCCGGTTTCCCTGTCAATCAATTTAATCAGAATCCGTCCCTGTGCGATAGACATTGACCGGATTTCGGTTTCGAATTCTGCAAAGAGATCTTTCTCAATTTTTTTGACATATGCTTTACGTTCCCGCTCATCTTTAAATGTGGTGTACACACTGTTGTATTCGTTAAGCTTTTTAGCTGCTAATTTGGCTATCGGGTATACTTTTATAACCCTCATTTCCAGTATTGTGTACTGATGAAATGCCCTGCGCGACCAATCCTTCTGCTGTGGGAAAACTAAAATTTCCGGCAGTACAATATGAAGGATCGAATCGGAAACAAGACTTTTATCGTCAAACCTGTATGGAGGCAGGTCTTTCACCTGACTGAATCCTGCAAGGGATATCGATAAATAGAGACAAAGATTCAACCATTTAAACATTACCGGGCCATTTTATTACGCTTCAAAAGTAGTAAAGGTTCTACCAAGAACGAATGTTTTAAAGGTTATTAAATTCCAAAATTTGTTAAGTCAGGATTTTTTATTCGGTATCTTTGTCTCTTAGTAAACGGAAAGATATAATTTACCATTGCTTGTACTAGGCGGCTTCTCGTCATTGTGAGATCTTACTTTTTTAGCTCACGCAAAGTCGCCAAGCCGCAGAGGGTTCTAAAACTGCATTATACCTTCCCAATTTGTTAACTTAAAAATGAATTTTTTTAAGCACTTAAAAATGGATAAAATTAAGGTAGGAGTGTCGTCCGAAATCGGAAACTTAAATGGGGTAATCCTTCATACGCCAGGTCATGAAGTTGAAAATATGACCCCGGAAAATGCAGAGCGTGCTCTTTACAGTGATATCCTGAACCTTTCTGTTGCCACGAAAGAGTATGTCCATTTAAAAGGAGTTCTTGAAAAAGTCTCCACCACTTTCGAGGTCAAGGATTTGTTGGTTGAAACGCTTCAAAACCATAAAGTTAAAGAGGAACTTGTCCGAAAAAT
>CAIOOC010000821.1 GCA_903859795.1 uncultured Bacteroidia bacterium | reverse complement strand
TAAGTTTATAAGTCAATATGGTGGTCTTATTGATAAAAATTCTATTTTAAATACCCGTGATCCATACCAAAATACTATCTTACATGCTATTATATTAAAAAATGATTTTAATACTCTTGAAGCTTTCATTAATATTTTAGAAACTCTCCCTATTGAAGATAGACGACAATTCTTAAATATTAAAAATAGAAATCAAGATACAGCTCTTCATATTGCTGTTAAATTATTAGGTAACCTTAATAATATTATTGAACGATTAATTAAATTAGGAGCTGATCCAAGTATTACTAATGGTAATAATGAAATAGTTGTATCAACTGAAGATGCAAGCTCTATTAAATCACATAGATCAAAATCTAGAAGTGATTTTGACGCAACAGAAGCAATAGAATCAACAGAAGCAAGAGAAGCATCAGAAATATCAGAAATATCAGAAATATTTGATATAATCAATCCTGGTTCACGTATACAATTACCAAATAATTTATCATCATCATCTCCTCATCCTTTCTTAAAATCTAAACAATTACAAATACCAGTTACTGAAACTGATAATGGATTTCGTGATTTAACTGATATTCAATTATCTCCTTTTGGTAATGAAGATCAAGGTAAATTAGAAAGAATATTTGGTAATAATGAACAAAATATGCTTCAAAATATAATTTCAAGTAAAGATACAGATGCTTATCTTATTTTAAAAATTAAAGGTGGTGGTACTAATAATGATAGTGCTGTTGATAGTATTTTTGAACATAATAATATAAATCCAGTTATTGAACAAATGACTGATATAACTTCTATTAACGGGGGTGCTAAAATTATTAAAGGTACACGTCAAATTGATATTGAGTCATCCTCTGTTTTCGAACAAGATGGAGGTAGCAAAGCATCAAATGATTTACATGAAGAAGCAATAAAAGCAATAAAAGATTTAGGATTTAGTGAACAAGATGCACGTGATATTAAAAATCTATTATATCATCAAATTAAAGCTGAAATTAAATATAAAGATTTAAATAATTTAGAACGAGCTCAAACAATGCTTGACAAAATAAAAAATAGTAAAGCAATTAAAGATTTAGATATGAAAGTGGTTCATGAACAATTAGAGGAATATAGAAAAGCAAATCCAAGACAACCAATTACAACAGAAAAAGCACCAAAAGTTAAAAAAGACAAAAAAGATACAAAAGATACAAAAGACAAAAAAGACAAAAAAGACAAAAAAGATAAAAAATCATCAAAGAAGGTTTCACGATCAAAAAGATCAAAAAAATCAAAAAAATGAAATCTCACTAATATACCATATTAATCCTGCTTGATTATTTCTTTCCCATAATGAATGTAAATATACATTTATTGTACATAAATTTTTAAAATTACATTCAGCTTTAGTAACTTCAATATTATTTAATAAATATTTTGTAATTGATTCAATTTGTTTTGAAAATTTTTCTCTATCAACAAAAAATAATTACGAGCGCGGAAATAGAAATCCAGTCGGTTTTGGCGGGGACGTCTAATAAAAAATTATTGGTTGCTGATTTTGGCCAGCGCCAAAAACACGCGCCGTTGAGGTTTTGCCACATCCACGCAAGCCCGCAAAAAGATAGACCGGGAAATATTTTTTGAGATAAAGACTATTTTTAAGCATACGAACAGAAATATCT
>CAIOOC010000820.1 GCA_903859795.1 uncultured Bacteroidia bacterium | reverse complement strand
TGGATAATGCAGTAAAATACAGTAAGGCGAGTCCATTAATTGAACTTTCTACTGAAAACAGAAATGGATGGGCTATTGTTCAGATTAAAGATCATGGTATTGGAATTCCCAAAGAGCACCAGGCACAGATTTTCGAACGCTTTTATCGCGTGCCTACTGGAAATATCCATAATGTAAAGGGATTTGGACTTGGATTATCATATGTAAAGCGAATAATTGATGTTCATAACGGTAAAATAAAAGTAGACAGTACCTTAGGGAAAGGTACCCGTTTTAGATTGTATTTCCCATTAAAAAATACTCAGAATTATGGAAAAGAGAACTAGAGTGATTCTCGCAGAAGATGATGAAAATCTTGGCCTGCTGCTTAGAGAATATCTTATTGCCAAGGGTTATGATACCGACTTATACCCCGACGGTGAGGTCGCGTATAAGGGGTTTCAGAAAAATCAGTACGATCTTTGTATCTTCGACGTAATGATGCCGAAAAAAGATGGCTTCACTCTGGCAAAAGATGTCAGAATGCTGAATACTGATATTCCCATTATTTTCCTGACAGCAAAAAGCATGAAGGATGATGTTATAGAGGGGTTCAAGATCGGAGCCGACGATTATATGACCAAGCCATTCAGCATGGAAGAGCTGTTATTCAGATTGGAGGCCATTTTGCGCAGAACCAGTGGAGAGGGCGATAATTCTCAGACAATCTTTAAACTTGGACGTTTTATCTTTGACGCCCGAAAGCAGACCCTATCGGATGCCAATGAAAATACAAAACTCACCACAAAGGAATCCGATTTACTAAAATTATTGTGTGTGAATGCGAACAAAATACTCGAAAGAAACTTTGCACTCAAGACTATTTGGGTAGATGACAACTACTTTAATGCCAGGAGCATGGATGTTTATATTACCAAACTCAGAAAGCATCTGAAGTCTGAAGAGGGAATTGAGATTATTAATGTTCATGGGAAAGGGTATAAGCTGATTATATAATCAGTTGAATATATCATAACAAGCAAAAATCCCGGACCTCAAAGCCCGGGATTTTTCCATCTGATTTCAGATGATAGGGAGGTAAAGACGCGATTTAATCGCGTATCTACCCTAATGTTACACCAGCCCCTGCGCCAGCATCGCATCCGCTACTTTTACGAAACCTCCAACGTTGGCACCTTTCACATAATTAATGTAACCTCCTGATTTTCCATGTCGTGTGCAGGTATCATGAATATCCTGCATAATCATGTGGAGCCGTTTGTCAACCTCTTCACTGGTCCAGTTATAGCGCATGCTGTTTTGTGACATCTCCAGTCCTGAGACAGCAACTCCTCCTGCATTAACGGCTTTCCCCGGAGCAAAGGTGAATTGATGGTTAACGAAGCAATTTACAGCATCAGAGGTACATCCCATGTTAGATACTTCAGCCACCAAAATGCAGCCATTCTTTATCAGCATTAAAGCATCGGCTTCGTCAAGCTCATTTTGTGTTGCACAGGGTAATGCTATGTCGACCTTTGCTTCCCATGGTTTGGCATCGGGGAAGAACTCCACTCCAAACTCCTGTGCATAAGGTGCTACAACATCGTTGTTACTGTCACGCAATTCAAGTAGATAATCGACTTTTGGTCCGGTGATCCCGGCCGGATCGTAAATATACCCGTCTGGCCCCGAAACAGTTACTACCTTTCCCCCCAGTTCATTGATTTTTGAAATCGCTCCCCATGCGACATTCCCAAATCCGGAAACGCTGAACACTTTACCTTTTACCTCTTGTCCTATCTCTTTAAGCATATGTTGCACAAAATAAACAGCACCATAACCGGTTGCTTCAGGACGGATTAATGAACCTCCCCAGCCAAGACCTTTACCGGTAAGTACACCTGTAAATTCATTTCTGATCCGCTTGTATTGTCCGAAGAGGTAACCAATCTCGCGTCCACCCACTCCAATATCTCCTGCCGGGACATCTGTATTTGGTCCAATGTGACGAAACAGTTCTGTCATAAACGACTGGCAGAACCTCATTATCTCATTGTCGCTGCGCCCTTTGGCACTGAAGTCAGAACCCCCTTTCCCTCCTCCCATGGGAAGAGTGGTAAGGCTGTTTTTAAAGGTCTGCTCAAATCCAAGAAACTTTAATATACTTAAAGTGACACTTCGGTGAAACCTGAGACCGCCCTTGTATGGCCCAAGTGCACTGTTGAATTCAACGCGGTAACCCCGGTTGATTTCGACTTCACCCCTGTCGTTACTCCATGGGACTCTGAACATGATCGTTCGTTCAGGTTCGACCATTCGTTCAAGTATTTTTGCCTGTTTGTATCTGGGATTTGCATCATAAACATCCCAAACAGATTCTACAACTTCCAAAACGGCCTGGTGAAATTCTGCTTCTCCAGGGGTGCGGGCTTTAAGCCCTTCCATAAAACTGGCTATTCCGGTATTCATACTAATTTTTGTTTAAGTTTCTTATCTATCATAAATGTGTTAGGGTCAATCAACGTAATGATTTAAATGCAATCAAATTTACGGATTTCTTTCGCAACCTATTAAAAAATAAATTAAATCACCAAATCGTTATTGATCAATATATCAATATGTTAACCAATGTAAAATAGTGTTTTGTGTCATGTTTTTAAAATTTATGATA
>CAIOOC010000819.1 GCA_903859795.1 uncultured Bacteroidia bacterium | reverse complement strand
TGCTCTATTTGTTTGAACAATCGGTCTACATTGTTTTCCCAGCTGTGCGATTTTGCAAATTGAATACGTTGTTCGACAATTTCCTGGTCATTTTCAAGCAGAGCCATTTCAACGGCATCCCGGTACTCTTCAACGGAGGAACAGAGATACGTATGATACCTAAAGAGTTCCATTGTCGCTGTTTTGGTTGCAATAACCGGTTTTCCAAGTGCAAGGTATTCATCAACCTTACGCGGGTAATTTCCATTTGTTATTTCATTAAGAACCTGAGGATTAAGGCATATTTGCAATGCAAACATATAGGTTGGGACTGTATTTTTGGCAATGCTTCCCAGAAAATAGACGTTCTTCAAACTGTGAAGTAGGTGTTCTGCAAATACCTTATCTTCACGTCCTATCATTACAAATGAATAAGTAGGTTTGCTTTTGGCTAGTTCGTACAGCAGATCCGGATCCAGACGAAGACTATTAATATCGCCGATATAACCAATTCTGGGGACTGGAATTGCACCAACATTTTTTGGAGTTTCAAAATTCAGCTCAGTATCATATGCCGACAGGTCGACACCCTGGCCAATGTCGAAACTTTTTGGATTGAATGAACGTGCAAAATCAGCCAATTGGGGCGAATTGCAAACTACGAGGTCACTTTTTTCAATAATGATGGGTTCAAGTCTTGGGGCATGTTTCTTCCAAAAGGGCATAGGGAGCAGGTTATCCCTTCTGTAATATACCGAAAGAGAAGGTTTAAGAATCTCTTTTGAATACAAACTGCGGTAAACATCATTGTCAATAAAGTGAATTATATCTTTGAAGTTCAGTTTTTTAGCAACTTTTTTTACATAGTTGAACATTTTTTTGTTGTTCAACTTATTGAAAAAATCGAAGGCGATGCCATCCGGCAATTGATTAACTGACCATATCGAAAACGGGAAATCCAATACCCATAAGGAATCACTTAATTGTCTCAGAGGTGAAATATGTTTTCTGTAAACCTCGAACTTGTGTTTTAATTCAGGGGCAGATTTTTTCTTTAAAATAGTCATTTGATCCAAAGGACTGTTTACGTATAATACCCGATTATTTTTTGCTATCTCTTTTGCAATATCAATAGCATTTGAACCGATGGGAATGTCCCATGATTGAAGTCCGGTAATGATAAAATCTCTCCCTTTCATAAATTTGTTTTTTTCACGAATGAATTTTCAAATTACTAAACTACAAAATATTATGCAAATGATCAACACTTATAAATTGCAATAAAAGATTTCCATTCGACCAATACAGGATTATTATAGGAATAGTCGAATGATATTAAGATTACTTAATTCAAATCACAGAACAGGTATTGCTTTTAGTTCTGTATTCCCTTCATCTAAAGGGGAATCAAGAACTTCTGTATTCATCATTAGAGCCATTGAAATGTAGATCAGGATACCCGTAGGCATACCGCCAAGGATTGCATTCCCATACGATGCCACCATTATACCAAACATCCCGGATGCAAGACCAGCCATTTTTATTGTCAATATCGGATCCCGTATTTTGAACATAATTATATAGCACCCCTTTATCAGGACATAAAAAAGGATAAAAAGATGCAGGAGCAGGCCAATAATTCCTTGTTCTACCCATACTAAAACAAACCAGCTGTCTGTTGCGACCTGTGAGAGAAATGCGGAAGGTTTATATTTCTGAGCTTTAACCCCGCCAAGTCCGATTCCTCCGCCAAAAGGTCTTGAAGCGAGATAGACACTAAGTTTCCTCTGATTCTCAAGCCGCACTTGAAACGATGCATCGTTAGGATCGAATGCTGTTCTCATTCTTCGGATCTGATCATTTCCCTGTCCTATTGAAGTATACTTAAAGAAAACAACAATGACCACAAGCAATAAAACTCCGGTTATCAATACGGCGAAATTTTTTCTTAAAACGGAAAAGAGTAATAATCCGGCAAACGGGACACTCAGCGCTCCTCTGGCACCTGAAATGACTAGGCCGTAAAATCCCAGGACTGCCACTACAATGTAAAACAGCTTTTTGCGTTTCTCTTTTTCTACCATTGTCAGAATAGCGAAAACCAAGGCGGAATACCCCTGATTTCCTCCAAACTGGCCTGCATCGCTTAAAAACGAAAAACTCCTTAATTTGCCAAATAAAATATGTGTTTTTGCATTTCCTTCGTCAAGCCAGGCTTTTTCCCATTGATCGACACCCAGGATATGCTGCTGAATTCCTTTTAATGAAGCCAAAATTGAAAATATGCCCCATATAATAAAGAAAATCTCTAATTTCCGGTTTGTGTTTACAAAAAGCAATGTAAATGGGACCAGCATAAACATATAAAAGGAAACTCCGCGACCCGTAAACCATGCTTCCACACTATGGGCCTCAGGATTAACAAGTTCAAATAATGAGTATCCAAACCAAATGATTGAAAGGAAAGTAATATCTTTAAGGGCAGGATTCCAATCAATCCTTTCCTTAAACTTATTAAAAATGAGAGCAATAAGCGTTAAAATCAAAATGCCATCCATTCCCAGGCCAATCTGAATTCCCTTAACATATCTTCCAATTCCAATTAGCAGGAATCCTAACGCGATAGCTGTATAAAAGCCAATAATTGGATTTCGAAACAGGTAATTGAAGTAAAGAACAACAAACGGTATAATGATTAATCCCAGGCCTGGAAGACCAGCTTTCCCCACGATAAAGGCAACAAGTAATGCTAATCCCATCATTAAGATGATATTACCCGGTTTTCCTAACTTGTCTGAACCATTTAATGTTTCGAATGGATGAATCT
>CAIOOC010000818.1 GCA_903859795.1 uncultured Bacteroidia bacterium | reverse complement strand
GTTTAATATGTGTAATTAACCTCTTAAGCAAATGGGAATATTATGGATTAAACTCTATATTTTGAGATCATTGAGAACAAAAGATGCTTGTCTACCGGTTTTGTTAAATACCCCTCACATCCAACTTCGCGGCATTTTTTATCCATCCCGGATTCTGCATATGCCGTCAGGACCACAACAGGAAGATTATTGCGGAAATCCTTAATTATACGGGTGGCTGTTAATCCGTCCATCTCAGGCATTTTAATATCCATAATAACCATTTCAATGGAGGGTGTAGTACGGCACATTTCCACAGCCTCCAACCCGTTTTCTGCATGCAAAATCTTATAAGTTGATTTTAATAACAGTTCCATAAGCAGGTAGTTTGAATAATCATCTTCGGCAATCAGGATAAGCGGCTTGTTTCCTGTAGTCTGTTTGATTGATATTGTCTCAATAGGCTGTATTTCTGGATATTTAATCTTACATGGAAGTGTAAATTCAAAAAAACTTCCAGCACCTTTTACCGATTCAACCCGGATTGTGCCACCCATTAATTTAACAAGACCATTTATTATAGAGAGACCCAGTCCGCTCCCTTCGTACAGACGTGTATTTGAATCATCTTCCTGCACAAAATATTTGAAAATTGCCGCTAGTGCTTCTTCTTTTATACCTACGCCGGTATCTCTGGTGTAAAATTTAAAAGAGTCGTCGCACGCGGAAATACCAATTTTTATTTTCCCTTCTTTTGTAAATTTTATGGCATTATCCAGAAGATGATTAATAATCTTAAACAATAACTCTCTGTCGGAGTTGATAATTTTTTTAGTATCCGGCTCAGAAATATCGACTACAAGGGTAAGATTTTTTTCAATACACCGTGGTTCAAATTTTTTCAATATCTCTTCAATAACTCCTGCTACCGGGAAATCCTTTTTTTCAACATCAATATTGTTTGAAGCAATCAATGAAATATCCATGTAATCTGTAACTGTCTGAATCAGACGTTGACTGCTGCTGTTTATAATCTGATGATATTCTTCCCTCTCATCATCAGTCAATGACGGGTCGCTGATCAATTGAGTGAAACCCTGGATAGCATTTAATGGAGTTCGGATTTCGTGGGAGATATTATTCATAAAAGCGGTCTTGAGACGGTCGCCGGCTTCTGCTTTCTCTTTTGCAATAACCAGGTCTTCAATCATTTGGTGTTTATCTGTAATCTCATTACCCATTATCAATAAAAACGATCTTCCAGCTAAATTTACTTTTTCAACATAAATACCGATATATCCGGTTGTTCCATTCTTCTTTACAAACTCTGTTTCATAGTTGTAAACCCGGCCCTGTTCAATAAGTGTCTGCCATATCATTTCACGTTCTCCGGAATGTTTCCACAAATTGATTTCGCGTGAAGTATGCCCGATAATCTCTTCACGGGAATAGCCAGTCATATTTATGAAAGCGTTGTTGGCTTCAAACCATTTTCCGGATGATAATTCATTCAGACTAACAGCTATGGGGCTTGATCTGAAGATAGCAGAAAAGAGAGCTTCACTTTTCTTTAAAGCCTCTTCAGCTTTTTTGCTCTCAGTGATGTCACGACCCGAAACAACTGAACCTGTAATCACACCATTACTATCGCGAATGGGTGCAAAACTGTAACTGCCAGTCCAGGTTTCACCTGTATCCATGCGTCGCAAAGAAAATTCTTCATTTTGAGCTGTCTCTCCGCGTAAAGCCCTCGGGACTGCCCATTGCTCAACAGGGGCAAGCTCTCCGTTGGCCAGGTAAACCTCCAGGAATTCAGGGTATTCGGCAAAGGTTTTGTAACATTCCTCCTTATTTCTAAATTTGTGGAATGTTGCAAATGCATCGTTAAATTCAACAAAATTCCCTTCTAAATCAGAAATGAATACCGCATCAGACATGCTTGCCAGTGCAACTTCCAGTTTAACTTTTATCGCTTCAGCTTTTTCCTTGGCCATTATTAGGTCCTGAAGCATTTTTTTCTTCTCACTAATGTCCTCTGCAATTGAAAGAATTCCAATGATATGACCATGGGCATCACGCAGTGGTGAAGCAGAAAAGTTCACATGCATTATCGATCCAGCCTTGTCAATACATTCAGTTTCAATATCCTTTACTGTTTCTCCGGCAAACACCGCTGTTCGAACTTTTTGTATTTCATCAATCCGGTCCGTTGCAAAGGTCATATTCTTTTTGCCCAGAATCTCCTCCTGCTTCCACCCGAACATTTTTTCAGCAGAATCATTCCAAAGATTAACAACTCCCATTCGATCGGTAACAATAACTGCCTCGGGCGAGGTTCGTATGATAGCAGAGGAGCGGTCAAGAGCTTCTTTTAACTTTTCCTCGTCCCGTTTACGTTCGGAGATATCCTCGGTAATTGCAAGGTTATAAAGAAACTGTCCCTCCTTGTTGTAATTCGCTGTTACCGATAACGCAGCCCAAATTACCTGACCATCCTTCCTGATATAGCGTTTCTCTGTTCGATAAACAGAGATCTCTTTATTAATCAATCGCTGAACGTTTTGCAAATCTTTCAATTGATCCTCGGGATAGGTGATATCCTTAATAGTTAAGTTCTTAAGTTCCTCCTCGCTATATCCGATCATTTCAGAAAAAATCAGATTTACCGATTTGTATCTGAATCCACTATCTACCAATGACATGCCAAAAGGGCCCTGTTCCCAAAGTTTGATAAATCTCAATTCGCTCTCCAACAGTCGTTTCTGGTCGAGTTTGCGATCAGAAATATCAACGGATAAAACAAGTGCCCCTTCCGGAACAGGTTGAATACTCACATCAAACCATCCAACTTCCCCGTCAGGGAACAAAAATCTATTCTCAAAATGATTTCGAACTCTCGCTTCGAGGGTCTGTCGTATTGCTTCAAATAATTTTGTATTCTCAATTCCGGGCCAAATATCCATATAACGGTTTCCGAGCAGTTCATCGCGGGAACGACGATTATGTAGCTCTGCTGCTGGATTCAGGTAATTATACCGCCAGTCAAATCCGATGATCTGGCACCCTTCAAGCATTTGATCAAGAATATCCCAGGAAGTATTGAAAGGGTTAGAGGCCGGCCTTTGTCCAGTCTCTTCAACTTTGTCAGGAGTTGAAATGCATAAAACCGATTCGATTTTTCCCTCAGATGAGATCTCGGGAATAAAGCGGGAGTTGAAAAGTTGGTTTTCTGATGGATGAAAGGGAATACCTTTAATTTCCTGAATTTCTCCCGAATCTAAGGTCATTCTGATCACCTCTTCACATCCTTTTGCATAAATGTCTTCAACGCAAATTTCTGCCAGATTTTTTCCTTTATAATCAATGTCGGAACAGCCAAAATGTTTTGTAAACGATTGATTTGCATAAGTTAGTCTGCAATTTCTGTCAAACCTTGCCACAAGATTTAAACAATCTTCTGCCAGCAATTGAAATTTCAAATCTGACGATTTAGTTAGCGCTGCATTTCTTTCTTTCAGTTCCTGCAACTCAATGATTAACTTGTCGTTTACTGTATCATTGGTTAACATTGTGCAAAAAAATTAGGGGTTTAGCTCTCTGGTTATAAGGACCGGAATAAATATAGGCAAATTTTAGTAGAAGTGTATTCGCATTATAAAATCATTGCTTGTCCAAATATAATTCTGGTTAGCCAGGATTTTCAACTTCCGATCTTATTTTCCCAGGTAATGATTTAACTACCAGATTATAAGAGTGATCTACCATCTCAAGAACAAGCTTTTTTGGCAGCGAACCATCCAGAATCACAGTATTCCAGTGCTTCTTATTCATGTGCCAGCCCGGAATAATTGCAGGGTTGCTTTCACGAAGTTCTATCGCTCTTTCCGGATCACATTTAAGGTTCATTGAACTATCTCCCTGAAGGTTGATTAAAATAAATATCTTGCCCCCCACCTTAACGACCAGAGTGGTGTCATCGAACGGGAAACTCTCTTCAGTCCCATTTTTTGAAAGGCAATAAGCCCTTATCTCTTCAATATCCATCATGGTCAGCTTTAAAAGTTCAGTTCAAATATACAAAAAACTATCCTTTTCGGAACATCTGGCAATCAGGTAAAATTCTATTCACCATTTACCATTTAGCACTTTACAATATTAATTAACCGGAGGAATAAATGCCCCCTGAAAATGTTTAAGATCGTAATTAACATCATCCTGAAAGATTATTGAGATCACATCGAAGCGGGTCTCCAAATCGATCTCCCTGCTGATCAGCCAAGCTTCAGCCACTTCAACAATATTTCTAATTTTTTGCGTTGATATCGCTTCCCACGGCTCCTCAAAATAGTCACCTTCACGGGTTTTAACCTCCACAATTACAATCTCTTCGCCTTGCCGTGCAATAATATCAACCTCCTTATGGCCATAATGCCAGTTACGTTCGAGGATCTTATATCCCTCTTTCCCAAGATAGGCTGCAGCAATTTCTTCTCCCTTTTCACCCAGATCTTCAGGATCATCCGCAGGTAACATTTCCTTTTGCTTCATAATAATTTGATATTCACCTCTTTATCGGACACATTAAACAGAATTCTACTGCCCAAAATCAATGGCTGATTTGGTAATTCATGCCCTGCGGGAAACCCAAAACAGACCGGGTAACGATACTGGGCAACAGCTTCTGCAATAATTTCAGAGGACGTCTTCCCAAACGGAGTTTCTCGATCTGTAATTGCAGTAAAATATCCTACTATTAAACCTGATATTTTCTCAAGGATTTTTGCCGTTTTCAGGTTGAGCATCATCCTGTCGATATGATAGTGATATTCGTCGATATCTTCAATAAACAGGATCTTCCCTTTGGGCGAAATGTCTAAGGGAGTACCCCGAAGGCTCTGGATAATTGACAAGTTGCCTCCTGTCAGTATTCCGGTTGCAGTTCCGATTCTGTTTTGTTCGTGTGAGGGCACGGTGTATAATGGAGTTTTTCCCTTTAGAAGCTCCAGCATTTCTGTAAAACTCCCGGTAAGGTTCCCGTCTTTCTCAAACCATGCTGTCATTACGCCATGTAGTGATGCGATGTTATGGATAGAAAGGAAGGCATGAAAAACTGTAATATCACTGAATCCGATTAACCATTTGGGCTTTTTGAAAAAGGAGGACCAGTTAAGGTGTTGCTGAGTCCGGATGGAGCCATACCCACCTCGGGAAAAGAAAATTGCCTTGACCGATTTATCATCGAGCGCTTGTTGCATATCCGCCGCACGGGCAACATCAGGGCCGGCGAATATCCCTTCCTGCTCAAACGCATGGAGGCCCAACAAGACTCTATATCCCTGCTGACGCAGTATTTCAGACCCGCGCTCAGCTGTTTGCCGTTCAATTTTGCCGGCAGGGGAGATTATTGCAACTTTATCACCAGGTAAAAGCCAGGGTGGAAATTTCATATTATCGATTCCGTTTTAAAAATTCCTCTATTGCCCCCGGGAAATAATTATACTCCAATTCATGAATCCTGGTGGCAAGGGATTCGGGTGTATCTGAAGTGTATACCGGACATCTGATCTGAAGCAGGTGTTCTCCTTTATCGTATTCCTTATTAACCAGGTGAATTGTGATCCCCGATTCTTTTTCCTTGTTATTTACTACAGATTCATGGACTCTGGAGCCATACATCCCTTTGCCGCCATAATTGGGCAAAAGGGCGGGATGTATATTTATTATTGAAAAAGCGTCGATAAATTCAGGGGGAACGAGCCACAGAAAGCCGGCCAAAACGATCAGGTCGATTTTACGATTTCGAAGTTCATCAATCATCCGCCCTGTATCCTGAAACTCTTCCCTTGTAAAATAATGCGCTTCGATACCAAGGTTTCTGGCTCGTTCGAGTACGAAAGCCTCTTTTTTATTTGACCAGACGGAATCAACCCTTACATCAGGGTGATTTTTGAAGTATCGGATAATGTTCTCAGCATTACTACCCGATCCTGAAGCAAATATAGCTATATTTCTCATAACCTATGAATTACAAATCATTATTTTTAGAACATTCGACCAATGTGTTCCAAATAAAATTTTGGAGTGTTATTTTCATGCTCAATAGAATAGATTCTTGTCTAAATATTTGGAAGATAAATTTCTTTCTTTGTTTCTTTGCACTCGCTGAATCGAAATAAAATCAGCGAGTAAAATTAATAATAGTATTAACGTAAAAATCAAAAATTATGTCTGACATTTCAGCAAAAGTAAAAGCGATCATTGTTGATAAACTAGGTGTTGATGAAAGTGAAGTTACCCCTGAGGCATCATTCACCAACGATTTGGGTGCCGATTCTCTGGATACCGTAGAGTTGATTATGGAATTTGAAAAAGAGTTCAACATTGCTATCCCCGATGATCAGGCTGAAAAAATCGGAACAGTTGGCGATGCTATCAATTACATCACTGAAAACGCGAAGTAATCCAGTTTTTCACTAATAAAGGGCTCAAAAGCTTACTATGGAATTAAAACGAGTTGTTGTAACCGGATTGGGCACGAT